>JAYFRI010000116.1:0-1850 GCA_034926015.1 Paludibacter sp.
ATATACTTTTTTGATACTGCCCAAATCAATCAATCCTTCCATTTTTACACTTATTTCAGTGTCTGTCATCGGATAGGCAATCCGCATTTGAGCATTAAATGGGTTTCCACCAAGCGTGAGACTAAAGCGTGAGATATCGATAACAGTTTCGTCGAGTGTCTTGCCAGGATTGCTGACGTCCATAGCTACATTAATATTTTTTACCGATTCGGGCAATCCTTCATACTGAAACCAACCATTCTCGGCAACGAGTTTCAGCTGAAAAGAAGGATAATAATCATCAATCATTGCTCCCTTTATATCACCTTTCAAGTCAACTTTTCCACCTGCTTTCAGATCGTCAAACGATTCGGCATAAATAGAAGGAACCATCGACAACAGATCTTTAAAGCTCACTTTTGACGTAACTAACTTTAAATCCATATCCCAACCATTAGAAATGCTTTTGAGCCAACCTTCGAGCGAGAACGGAATTTCATTAATCTGCGACGAGTTTTTACTGATCGTAAAATGCATAGCGTTCAAATTGGCGTTAATATCAGCATCGAGCCGGGCTTTGGCTTTGGATATATATTCAACTCCCTCCCACAAAAAACTAAGCGAGGCGCAGGAGGTTTTGGTAACCAACAACGAACTATCGGCAGTAAGGTCGCCCGTAGTGATATGATTAACATTTTTGAGAACAAATTGCATATTACTTATATCGTATTTATACAATATATCGGCATTATCAATGTTGAATTCTTTAAGTTTCCAGTGGAAATTCATAGCCGTTGTATCAGTCATCGCTGCCGAATCTTCTTTAAGAATAAGGTAATTAGCCTGTCCATCGGCCAACACATGCACCATGACACGTGAATTAGTAAAAGCTAATTTTCGAATATCATAACCATTGTCAGAAAAAAGACTCTTTACATTTAGTACCAAATGGATACTTTGACTCGAAAGTAACGTATCTTTCTCAAAATCACCTTTTCCTACGATATGAAAATCATTGAGTTTGACCGAAGCATAGGGAAAATTACGAATAAAACTCATGTCCACATCACTAAAACCGACATTGGCATTCAGCATTTTATTTAGTTCGGACTTTGCTTTGAGCATTATCTTATCCTTAAAAAAATAAGGCAATATAACCAGCGAGCCGATAAAAATCAGCAACAAAGCAGTGAGAACGAATAATATTTTCTTTGTTTTTGGTTTCATACAAAACTTTAGATTTTTAAAATTCACAATTGAGATTATTTCTTTTCAATTGACACTTTAATAAAATTCGAAAAATACAACATTGCCTATCAATATATTAAACTAATTATCGTATAATAATTAAAATTAGCCAACATATACATAGTTGCAAAGATAGTAAATTCATTTTTCTTTCACTTTAATTTTAATTTAAAAAATTTGACAATTGACATATCCTTTTGCCGATTTGCTTGAGTAAATGCATTTTTTGCTAAAAGCATGTCTGAATTCAGGTTTCAGAATCGCTGAAAACATTTAACTGCTTTCTGAAATTTCAAATACAATTACCCGACGCTTAGAAGCACAACGATCAACTGCATTCCGGTTTATTTCAAAAAAAAGGAATAAATTTGCACAATTAGAATATATTTATTATTTTTGCCAAGTTTTCTGAATACAACAACCTCCTGCTGTTGTAATTAACAATCAACAATTAAATACATTCACAAATAACGTTATTTTCCAAAACAAAAGGAAATATCCTCTAAAAACGTTTATTCATCATCTTTATGAGTAACTACAACATTTTGCAACTGAATGCGAAAGAACTGCCCGAACTAAAGGACATCGCTGCTGAATTAGGTCTTAAAGTATCAAATTCAGTA
>JAYFRI010000372.1:0-6687 GCA_034926015.1 Paludibacter sp.
CAATGTGGCCACCGTCACCACTCCCGATGCAAAAACTATCACCATTCAACCCTGGGAAAAAGGACTGATTGGAATAATTGAGAAGGCAATTCTGAACTCCGACATTGGTATCACGCCTATGAACAATGGCGAAGTGATCCGCCTTGGCATACCTCCACTCACCGAAGAACGCCGTAGACAATTGGCCAAACAGTCGAAACAAGAAGGCGAGGAAGCCAAAATATCTATCCGCAATGCACGCCGCGAAGCCATAGAGCAACTTAAAAAACTGGAGAAAAACGGCCTGCCCGAAGATATGGAAAAAGATGCAGAAGCAAATGTTCAGAAAATTCATGATAAATATATCAAGAAAATTGATGACATGCTGCTGGCCAAAGAAAAAGAAATAATGACAGTTTAACGCTTAGTTGTTGTATTGTACGGCCAGGCTCAAAACTCACATCGAACAATCAGTCATCCCTCACTCAGAGCAATGACTGATTGTTTCTGTTTCAATATACAATTGAACAGCTTATTGCTCCTTTTAGTCGCAGCATTCATTTCCGTAAGTCCATCGTATGCGCAACAAACCGATTCAGTGATTTCCCGTAGCAGCTTATTTGTCATCCCTCATGCCGGTTATCAACAAGAAACAAGCTGGTCGGGTGGAATTGCCGGTGGATATTATTTCAAAAGCAAAAGCATGAACCGCATCAGCTCTGTTTCAGGAAGCGCTGAATACACATTGCTGGACCAGTTTTTATTTAATATTACACCCAAAATATATTTAGCTGACAATAAGTGGTACCTGTATTCCAATATCAATTTCCGGAATTATCCCGATTTTTATTATGGCATTGGAAACCAACCAACCAACATAAAACAAACCTTTACATCTGATATTTTCAGCTTCAGCCTTCAGCCGCAATATTCGCTTTCCCGGCACATTTACGTCGGTGCAATTATTGGCTTTCGTACCGAGAAAATTAAAACCGATGCAACATTTGAACCCATTCGAACACGGGTTTTCGATGAATATGGTAGTGCAGGCTGGAAACCGTTCAACGAACTGAATTTCGGTTTTCTTGCATCTTTCGATAGCCGCGACAATCAATTTTACCCACAAAAGGGTATCTTTGCAAAGTCAACCGTCAGCACATCGAAAGCAGCATGGAGAAGTACCTTTTCAGTTACCGACATCACTTTTGATCTCCGGCAATATATTCCGGTTTTCAACAATCAGCTGTTGGCCTGGCAAGCCTGTTTTTCGGGTGCTTTCAGCAAGGATGAAATACCATTTCAACTGCTACCCACCATAGGTGGACGTGATATGCTGAGGGGATTCAGACAGGGAATGTACCGCGACAATGTATTGTTACTATTGCAGACCGAATATCGGATACCGGTATACAAGAGATTAAAAGCAGCTGTTTTTTGCGCTGCAGGCGATGTAATGAACAGCGACAATTATCAGATCAAGAAACTAAAAGTGGCTTATGGAGCGGGATTGAGGTATCGGCTGAACGACGCAAGGGTACATTTGCGTTTCGATGTAGCGAAAAATAATTACGGAGAAAAACTTCAGTTTTACATCACAGCCACTGAGGCATTTTAAAATTTTTACGATTGAATTGTACAGCATATAAAAACAGGAAATGAATAAATGATCGGACTTGTAGTAAGAAACACAGGAAGCTGGTACCAGGTAAAAGCCGATAATGGCGACCTGACCGAATGTAAAATGAAGGGAAATCTGCGTTTGAACAAGATACGCAGCACCAACCCGATTGCCGTGGGCGATCTCGTTGATTTCGAGACAAACACCGACGGCACAGGAATGATTTCGGCCATTCATAACCGAAAAAACTACATCGTACGGCGCTCCTCCAACTTATCCAAGCAGTCGCACATCCTGGCAGCCAACCTTGATTTGGTAGCCCTAATTGCCACCATTAATTATCCCGAAACTTCAACTATCTTCATCGATCGTTTCCTTGCATCCGCAGAAGCTTATCGGGTTCCGGCTTGCCTTATATTCAATAAAACAGACCTTTATTCGGCTGATGAAAACAAACAGCTCGACGCCCTTGAAGCTCTCTACAACAGTTTAGGATATCCTGTTTTTAAAATATCAGTAAAAAAATCAATGAACCTTGAAAAACTCACTGATTTCTTCAAAGACAAAACTACTTTAATTTCAGGCAATTCTGGCGTAGGCAAATCGACGCTTATCAACACCATAGCACCACATTCGCTGGCTAAAACAGGTGAAATTTCAAGCTATCACAACAAAGGTATGCACACCACTACTTTTTCCGAAATGTTCGAACTCGGGGAAGGAGGCTCTGTGATCGACACACCCGGCATCAAGGGCTTTGGTACCATCGATATGGAAAAAGAAGAAATAGGGCATTTCTTTAAAGAAATATTTGAAATCTCGCAAAACTGCCGATTCTCGAACTGCACACATGTTCACGAACCCGGATGCGCTGTTTTGCAAGCAGTTGAAAACGAAACAATAAATAGTTCACGTTACCATAGCTACATAAGCATGCTGAACGATTGTGACAACGGAAAATATCGTTAAAATGAATATTTTCCCAAATAAACTTTCAATTTGTTTGTTTTATTGCAGAAAATAAAAAAATAATTAATACATTTGCAAGTCAAACACAACGGATAGAAACATAACTACACAAATCAGAATAAAACAAAATACCATGGGACACCATCAAATCGACCGTTTAGACAAGAAAATCTTACAACTTATTTCTCAGGATGCACGTATTCCTTTTCTGGAAGTTGCAAGAGAATGTAATGTTTCCGGGGCGGCTATTCACCAAAGAATTCAAAAACTTAAGAACACCGGAATCATAAAAGGATCGGAGTTTGTAATCGACACTTACAAAGTTGGATTTCAAACATGTGCGTACATTGGCATCACTTTGACCGATGTTAAACTTTTTCCTTCTGTAGTAGAAGAACTTAAGAAAATTCCTGAAATTGTAGAATGTCATTATGCAACAGGAAAATTTTCGATGTTCGTGAAAATTTACGCCAAAGACAACCGTCATTTACTTCAGATAATACTTGATAAAATGACTCCGATCAAAGGCATTGCTCATACCGAAACATTCCAAATTTCGTTGGACGAATTGTTCCGTCGTCAATTGTCTGTTTTCGAAATTGATGCTTCTAACGAGTTTATCGAAGAAGAAATGGATTAACGACATCAATTTAAATCGATAAAAAAAGCCCCGTTCTTACAGAACGGGGCTTTTTTAGTAATATGTTGGTTCTGTTTTACGCATGCAATTCATCATTGGTTCATCAACGAAACGGTATGGCACGCCACTACTCCGGCAGTTTCAGTCCTTAACCGACTTTCGCCTAACGAAACAGGAAGATATCCGCTTTTAATTGCTTTTTCCACTTCGTCTTTGCTGAAATCGCCTTCGGGGCCAATCAACACAAGTATATCTTTTGCCGGAACGATTTCAGTTTTCAGCTGTCTTTTTTCCGAATTGTAACAATGAGCTATAAATTTCTGTGTGGCCTGATGATTTTTTATCAGCTCGTCAAACGTGCATTGAGGATTCAACTTTGGGAAATACGCTTTCACCGACTGTTTAGCAGCCGACACTATGATTTTTTCCAATCGTTCGGCCTTCACCATTTTACGTTCGGAAAACCTGCATATAATTGGTGTTATTTCGTCAATTCCAATCTCAGTAGCCTTCTCGACAAACCACTCCAGTCGATCCATATTCTTGGTTGGAGCAATGGCAATATGAAGTTTATAATCGCGTTTCCCAAATTCAAATTGCGATTCAATTAGCTCGAAAGCGCAACGTTTAGGATGTGGCAATGTGATTTTTGCAATGTGATACCCTCCTACTCCATCCACTACAACCAGCTCATCACCAACTTTTAAACGCAATACTTTTACAGCATGAAGCGATTCTTCTTCGGGAAGAACATGTTCAGTAGCCAGATTTGGGACGTAGAATAAAGTCATTAAGATATTTACTATTTAAAAATTTACAATTTACAATTTCGGAACTTATTCTGAAATTGTAAATTGTAAATAGTATAATTTTCAATTAATAGATTTCTCCTTTGGCTGCCAGCAGCGTATTTTTCAGCAACGAAACAATCGTCATAGGGCCAACACCACCCGGAACCGGCGTGATATACGAACATTTAGGTGCTACTTCATCGAACTTCACATCGCCACTCAGTCGGAAGCCACTTTTTGTTTGCGTTGATGGGACACGGGTGGTGCCCACATCGATAATAGTAGCGCCTTCTTTTACCATATCAGCAGTAAGAAACTCCGGCATTCCCAGCGCTGCTATAATAATATCGGCCTGAAGGCACATTTCTTTCAGGTTTTTTGTCCGGCTATGACACACAGTTACTGTGGCATCGCCCGGATAAGCTTTTTGCATCATCAGCGAAGCGATTGGCTTTCCGACAATATTGCTTCGTCCGATGACCACACAATTTTTACCTGCGGTAGGAATTTCGTAACGCTTTAGCAGTTCGATAATACCTGATGGAGTAGCCGAAACATAACAAGGCAAACCAATCGACATTCGACCCACATTTACAGGATGAAAACCATCCACATCTTTGCGATAATCGATGGCTTCAATTACTTTTTGCTCCGAAATATGTTTTGGCAGAGGCAACTGAACAATAAACCCGTCTAAATCTGCATCTTTGTTCAGTTCGTCAATTTTAGCTAACAATTCCGCCTCAGTCACATCATCCTCAAAAGTAATTTTAGTCGATTTAAAACCAACCTGCTCACACGATTTCACTTTGTGAGCCACATAAGTTTCGCTTCCACCATCGTGACCAACAATAATCACTGCCAAATGCGGAGCACGTCGTCCCGAAGCGACAATTGCTTTCACTTCTTCTGCAATTTCGAGTTTTACCTGTTCCGAAATGGCTTTACCATCAATGAGTTTATACATTTTATTTCGTGTTAATCTCCCTTTGGTCAATGACCGTTGGTTCGTTTTGTACTATTAAGCTCGTTTTTACAGAAATTGTAATTTGTAAATAGAAAAATTGTAAATGGTTTTATCTTCTTTTTCCTATTTTCAGCTTTCCCTGTTGCATGGTGGCCATACGCATCATTTTACTTGTCTGTTCAAACTGCTTTAGCAGCCTGTTCACTTCAACAATGGTAGTACCGCTTCCTTTGGCAATGCGGTTTTTCCGACTGCCATTCAGCAACGAAGGATTTGCTCTCTCGGCCGGAGTCATGGAATGTATAATGGCTTCGATCCCCTTAAACGCATTGTCATCTATTTCAACATCTTTTAGCGCCTTACCCATTCCCGGAATCATAGCTGCCAAATCCTTGATATTACCCATTTTTTTGATCTGGGCTATCTGCGAAAGAAAATCATCGAAATCGAACTGATTTTTAGCTATTTTCTTTTGCAAACGACGGGCTTCATCTTCATCATATTGTTCCTGAGCACGTTCTACCAACGACACAATATCACCCATACCGAGAATACGGTCGGCCATACGTTCAGGATAGAATACATCAAGCGCATCCATTTTTTCGCCTGTACCTACAAATTTAATTGGCTTAGTTACCACCGATCGGATAGAAAGCGCAGCACCACCACGCGTATCACCATCGAGTTTCGTCAAAACGACACCATCAAAATCAAGTCTGTCATTAAATTCTTTGGCAGTATTTACAGCATCCTGTCCTGTCATGGCATCTACGACAAAAAGGATTTCTTGCGGTTGAATGGCCTTCTTAATCGCCGCAATCTCGTTCATCATCACCTCATCGACAGCCAAACGTCCGGCAGTATCGACAATCACAACATCGTTTCCATGCAGTTTTGCATATTTAATCGCTGCTTCAGCAATAGCAACAGGATTTTTACTTTCCAAATCGGAATAAACAGGTATGCCTATTTGCTCGCCAAGCACCCTTAACTGCTCGATAGCAGCAGGACGATACACGTCACAAGCTACCAACAAAGGATTTTTTGCCCGTTTAGATTTTAACAAATTAGCCAGCTTACCGGAAAAAGTAGTTTTACCTGATCCCTGCAAACCCGACATCAAAATGACTGAAGGATTCCCTTTCAGGTTCACATCCACACTTTGTCCGCCCATTAACATGGCCAATTCATCGTGCACAATCTTCACCAACAGTTGTTGCGGTTTCAACGAAGTCAACACATCCTGCCCTATGGCTTTATCTTTTACTGTGTCTGTAAATGTTTTGGCTATTTTATAGTTAACGTCGGCATCAAGCAAAGCTTTACGCACATCTTTCAGCGTTTCCGCCACATTGATTTCGGTAATCTTGCCTTCCCCTTTCAGGATTTTAAACGACCGTTCCAGCCTTTCACTAAGAGATTCAAACATATGTTTTTAAGTATTTTAAATACCCCTGACCGCAAAAAGGTATTTATTAGTTTTTATAATTTTACTGAAGCCCGGACTATACTCAAGCTTATTTTTTTTCGAAAGCGCAAAGGTACAAAAAAACAGACTATTTTCAAACAGAAAACCGGCATAAGCTCTTAAACTGTTTTCGATTGCAACTCATCAAACCAATCGGGCCAAAACAATAAAGCCTTTCAAACGTTCGATAGGGTAATTAATCAAAATTTCTTTATTATAAAATGAATTTAACAGAAAAACTAAATCGTCGCTATG
>JAYFRI010000092.1:0-11046 GCA_034926015.1 Paludibacter sp.
AACAAGCTAAGCAACGCTGCATGATTCATTCCATCGAAGTTAGATGTTTTGAAAATACATTTTGATGCTTCGCTCAGTGCAACCGAACAAACATTGGTGGAGGTTTCTATATACAGGATAACCATTCTTGGCCTTTTGATATTTAAATTATTGATATGCAAAAGTACTGATTTAAGTTGAAAAATGAAAGGCTGACCATGAGATTGATACCATGAGTGAAAAAAAATTCCCTGCTTCAAAAAAATGAAACAGGGAATTAATGAGCTAATTTATAAAAATTATTTTACCGATACTTTCAATGGATGCTTTACACTTTCGGTGAATGTTTCCATGGCCTTAAACCATTCATTGTCATTTGCATATCCCCATTTGCTCCAGCCTCCACCAAAGTAATAGGTGAATTCGTCGCCTGCAATATAGTCGGCACTCAATAAAATATGCGAACTGTCTTTCGTGCTTTCAGTTTTTTTGTCGGGGATAAAAACACCAATGTAATTCCGTCCCGAAGGTAATCCCGCATCCGAAACCGCATTTTCAGCATAGGCTATAAAACCCTTTTCAGGCATAACTTTTAATGAACCTTTTCCGTCGTGAAGAAAAATTCCTCCGGCAAGTTTCATTGTTTGTTTAGCTCCTTCGTAGCGAACGACAGCCTTGTTAAGCATTTTTCCTGCATCTGTACTGATTCGGATGATTTGTTTGTATATGTTTTTTCCAACAACTACCGAGTCGTAAGTAAGTTCGAATGTAGAACGGAGCGGACCGTTTTCGAATACTTTATAACTGTCGTAATGATTGCCAATCCACAATTTATCATCAACATAAGGAGCTATACCTCCGGCTCCGAGTGTATGACCTACTTTGTAGCAGTCCAGTCCATCACCGTGGTCGACATGATAGGTAATGCCATTCTGAAGTTCGTCGCGATAACGTTTATCCACTACAAGCTGGCTGGTTCTCTTGAGCCATATGTCAACTCCATTGCTAGGGTTTTCGTTGGCAAGTGCCGGACCATACATGCGGTAGGCTGCCAAATCGTTTTCCCATGCAAAATCGTCCTTGCGTTCGGGTACAAACCGGGCTGAAGTTCTGGGCTCAACAGCTGATGGCTTGCCTTCTGACAAAGTAAAAGTATTGACGCTGTTTGCGTTAACACTGGCCTGAAAAAGAAGATATTGAGGTTTTTTGTTTTCCCCATAAACCAACTGATATGGCACTTCTTTTTGATCAGCATTTTTCAGAACATAAGTTTTCTTATCAAAGCCTGCTTTTAGATCCGCAACTTTTACTTCTACAATTTCGGCTTTCCGATTTTTTGCTGTAGTGTTTTCAACAACGATACTCCGTTGACCAGATGCGCAGGAGCAGAGAAAAAGACTTGCAAATAGTATATATCCGTTTTTTTTCATTTCGATAACTTTGATTGAAAATGAATTAATCCCGTGTTATTTTGGTTGTTTGCCAATGTATGCCAAAATTCCACCATCAACATAAAGTACATGACCATTGACGAAATCGGAAGCGGGCGAAGCCAGAAATACTGCTGGTCCTACCAGGTCTTCGGTTTTTCCCCAACGGGCAGCAGGCGTTTTGGCAATAATAAATTCGTTGAATGGATGGCCTGCAACGCGTATTGGCTCTGTTTGAGGAGTTTCGATATAGCCCGGTCCAAGTCCGTTACATTGAATATTGTATTCACCATATTCTGAAGCAATATTTCTTGTTAACATTTTCAAACCACCTTTGGCTGCTGCATACGCCGAAACAGTTTCGCGACCTAACTCGCTCATCATGGAGCAGATGTTGATTATTTTTCCTGCCCCTTTTTTTATCATACTTGGAATTACGGCTTTCGATACAATAAACGGACCGTTCAGATCGATGTCAATAACCTGACGAAATTCTGCAGCCGTCATTTCTATCATTGGAATTCGTTTGATAATGCCTGCATTGTTAACAAGAATGTCAATAACGCCAACTTCTTTTTCAATCTGAGCTACCATGGAGTTGATCTGTTCTTCGTTTGTAACGTCGGCAACATAGCCGTGCGCTTCAATGCCATCGGTTTTGTAAGCTTCGATGCCTTTGCTCACAAGGTCTTGATTGATATCGTTAAAAACAATAATTGCACCTGCTTTGGCTAAACCGCAGGCAATAGCGTAACCGATACCATAAGAAGCACCTGTAACAAGGGCTACTTTTCCTGTTAAATCAAATTGGTTCATATTTCTTTTGTAAGTTTTTAAATTTCTGATTAATAATGATAATTAATGAGCTGTTTACTGAAATTGAAATTCAGCTAAACAATCTTTTGTTACTCGTAACTGTTTCCTTGTAACTACTTATCTAAGCTCTGTGTTTTTCTTGAAATCCTGATCGCTGTAATCGAGGTTTTCACCAGCCATTCCCCATATAAAGGTATAATTGCTTGTTGCTGCAGCTGAGTGAATGGACCATTCGGGCGATATAACGGCCTGATCGCCCTGCATCCAAATATGGCGCGTTTCATCGGGTTCGCCCATGAAATGACATACAGCATTTGTTTCGGGAACTTCAAAATAGAAGTAGGCTTCCATTCTGCGGCTGTGTGTGTGTGCCGGCATGGTGTTCCAAACACTTCCGGGGGCCAGCTCGGTCATTCCCATCTGAAGCTGACAAGTCTCAAGCACCTGACAAACCAGCATCTTGTTGATGTTTCGTTGATTTGATGTTTCAAGCGAGCCAAGTTCCATTACAATGGCATCAGCTTTTGTTATTTTTCTGTCGGGGAATGTTTTATGAGCCGGTGCCGAATTGAAGTAAAATTTAGCAGGATTATTGGCATCAATACTTTCGAATGTTACTTCCCGATTGCCAGCACCAAGGTATAAAGCTTCTTTATATCCCAACTCAAATGTAGTTCCATCGACAGTGATTTTACCTGCGCCACCTACGTTAAAAGTGCCGAATTCACGACGGGAAAGAAAATAATCTGATTTGAGAGGATCAATTGATTCGAGTGTAAGCGTTTCGTTTACAGGCATTGCTCCACCTACTATCAAACGGTCGTACAGCGAGTACACCATATTCACTTCGTTCTCCGAAAATATTTTTTCAATCAGATATTCTTTCCTCAAACGGGAAGTGTCGTACTTTTTTGCATCTTCGGGATGTGAAGCATAACGTAACTCGTAATTCGTTTTCATAATTTATGTTTTTTATTTTTTATACAATATTGATGTTAAAAAAAGCTAACCTCACAATTGGTCGACCAAAAATACTAATATTTTGCGGGATGCAAAAATAAAACCGATGAATTAACAAGAATTAATCGATTACTAAAAATTAGTATTACAAAGATATTGTTTCGGTACGAGAAACAGTGTGTACAAAAATACGGAAAAGGTGGTCGTTTTGCTTTAAAGAGCAGATTTTGGGATTAAAGTGGAGGCAGGTCCTATTTTATCTGGAAGAGCCATGTGAAATTTACCGAAGCATAGAGATTGTTTGAGTAATTAAAATAGTCTTTTTTCGCATCGGAAAACACATTGCTTAGGCTGTAGTTTGCTCTGGCTTCAACCTGTAATACTTGTTTTTGTATTTTAATTAATGCGCCTGTTCCCAACGAAAATCCGTAGTCGAACGGATTTTCAACGGCTTTGATATGTTGTTCGGCTGTTGAGTTTTGAGTGTTGTCGATAAGAATATTCTCAGAAAGAAGAAAACTTATTTTTGGGCCAATATTAAAGAAATAACGGAATTTATCTCCGAAGTTGAAATGTGTCAGAAAAGGCAGTTCGATATAATTCAGTTGGCGTGCATAGAGGCCATCACTCTCTTTCCAACCTCGTTGCGAGTAGTTGAGTTCGGCCTGTACGCCCAGACTTTTCTTTCCGATGTACCTGAATGTAAGTCCGCCATTGTAGCCTGTGAGGAAGGTTTGTTTTACCTGCGGATTGAAATAAAGCATCGAAGCAGTCATACCACCGCTGAGCCCTAAATACACTTCGGGTTCGAAAGTGGTTTTCTGGGCCTTCATTCCCGGAATTGCTATAACTATAAGTGCTGTTATGATGAGTTTTATTTTAAATTGCATACTGAAAAGGTGATGGGGCTACAGGTTGTTCGGATTTGCGTCTATTTATTATTTTGCAGAATGTAGTACAATTGTTTGTTTACATATCCGGTTTTATCGGTTACGCGTTCAAATTTTAATTGAGATTGTATGCCCGACGAAATGGGTAATTTGTTTCTTTTGCTTGAGAAATTATTGCCATAGTTATACATCAGTGCCACAAAGTAGTTGGTCAGGTCGTAACCCAAAATGTCGTAACGTGGTGTTTTTGAGGTAGGTTTCCAATTGAATAATTTCGAAAACTGTTTGTTGTAGATATTTAATTCGGAGCCTGAAAAATCTGATTTAAACGGAGCTATGCTAAAGCTTGCCAATTGTGCGTTTTTAATCTCAGGCCAACTGTATTGGGTAAACAAAACGATATTTCTGTTTTTATCGGAAGTGGCCAACGAGTCGATATAATTAGTAACCGATGCGTATTTATTGGTATTGAATACTACTATGTTTTTCTTGTTGTTTTCGAAAAGATTCAAAAGCGGAGCTGCTTTTTCGTCGGTCAGTTCTGTTTTGCTGAATTCTCTTTTGAGTCTTCGAAGTTCATTCTGAAGTTCAAACGCAAATTCGTATCCATCGTCCAAAATGCTAACGGCTGGCACATCACAAAAAATAATGTTGTCATTCCGGTATTCGTTGTTCAGAATTTCGGCGATGAATTTAACTTCTACTGCTATTCCCGGATTGAACTGTAATAGATACGGATTTACATTCACATCGTAAACTTTAGATGAAAATGGAATCAAGGTGTTGATTTTGTTTTCTTTAGAGAAATCACTTACATAAGGAATCTGGTTTGTATAAGCCGGACCAATGATTAAATCCATATTTATTAATTCAGGGTTTTGGAGTACTTCCTGAATTTTTTCTTCACTTTTTTCGGTGTCGAATGTCGAAATCTCGAACGAAATTCCATGTTCTTTTGCTTCCTGAATAGCAATTAATGCACCCGAATAAAACTCGATAAACTTATCAATACTCGCATCAGCTTTGCTATTGCCTACCATAAACGGCAGTAAAAAGGCAATTTTGTAGGGAGTTTTGTTGGGTTGTACTGACTCGAAAATACGGGTATTGAGCTTTACATCATCTGCTTCGGCTTTAGGGCTTACAAGTGGTTTTTCGTTTTGTGTTGT
The DNA here is from genome assembly GCA_034926015.1 of Paludibacter sp. GTDB lineage: Bacteria > Bacteroidota > Bacteroidia > Bacteroidales > Paludibacteraceae > Paludibacter. The sequence goes on from JAYFRI010000092.1 coordinate 5,245, forward strand.
TTTCGGAGTGGTCGGACTCAGAATTTTTAATTTTGCACCTACTTTCAGCTTGTCGTCCGATTTTGGGTTTAAGTCAATAATGCTTTGAATGTCAGTGTTGTATAATTTGCTTATCGAATACAAAGTTTCTTTTTCCTTCACCGTATGTTCAATGTAGATAATTGTGTCTTTTGTTTTTCGGTTGTAATATTGTTTGATTTCTTTTTCGTTTGTTGCCGATTGTTTGTTGATTTTCTCGGTCTCAGCTTTTGTTGTATCGTCGATTGGAATACTCAAAATCATTCCTTCTTTAAGGCCGTTTTCTACTTCCGGATTGTATTTTTTTATATCGTCGATAGAAATGTTGTATATTCTACTGATCGCAAAAAGTGTCTGTTTTTTCAGAACAACGTGCTTAACGATTTCCGTTTCTTTTTTGGATACTGATTTTTCTTTGTCGGATTTTGGTGACTGCGACGAAGTGATTGTGTTTTTTACATTTTTCTCATTTACCGGAATCACAATTTCCTGTCCGGCCTTTAAGCCTTCGTGGATTTGCGGATTAAGGTTGTTTATTTCGGCCTGAGATACACCGAAACGCTTACTTATTGAGTATAAGCCTTCGCCTTGTTGCACGGTATATACGTAATAATCAGTCCCGTTTATTTTCTTTACAGGAAAATTATCTTGTTGTCCCCATGATAGTAAGGAGATGAACAGCAAGAAAATCGGGAGAGTTTTGATGAAAAAACTTTTCATGAAATATGACTGTAATAATTAATAAATGCAACTTGCCCGTTAAATATAAACAGCACATATTGAATGCTATATGTGAAGTTTAGCATCTAAATTCGGGTGTCTTAACGTTGCAAATGTACAAAAAATATGCTTCGAATCGCCTAGAACGGCAATAAATGAAGGTTTTTTTTGTTTTTGAAGAGAAAGATGTACATTTGCACTAGTTACAATGGTTAATAGATTTTTATATCCATGAAGAAAATATTTCTGATTTACATATCGCTCATTTCCTCAGTTCTGATCTTCGGACAAGTAACGGCTACAGGTACTTTTAAGTCCTACCATAAACAATACAATAACATAGATTATTTGTTTGTTTTCAATGGTTTAACATCGTCGAGTTCATTGAAATATAATGGAAACTACACAACAATCAATTGGTATAAGTTTTCGGCGCCTACGAAATCAATCGGTAATCAGGCCGAGAACTTTAATGTTGAAAATGCGAATGGTTATATTTTAGAGGTTGATGGCGTTAAAACTACGATTTGGGTGATCGACTATCAGGATTACTTACCGAAATTTGTATCATTGGTTACCGATGAAGCATCTAAAAATCAGTGCGATGAATTGAAGCTGACTATAAATGCAAATATACCGCCAATGCAGTATAAGTCTGTAAATGGCACAACTTATACAATCGACAGAGAATTCATATTAAATTACAATACGAAAGAATGGACGTCGGATAAAAAATGGAACGATAAAGTAATTACTGAAAAACTAAAACTGCCTAAGACAGAAATATATCTAACAGATGTTCCGTTGTGCGATACTAAATTCAGGATCGAAGGCGATCAGTTTGCCAAAGAGCTGTTAATTTCGCCTCTTCCTTTTGTTGAATCGCAACTCTATCCGGCAGTAAGTGTCGAAACGCATATTACAACAACTACTGCTGTTCGTGAAGAATTACAAGAAGATGAACGTCCCGGAAATATTTCTGTTCTTTCGGGTTCAGCGCCTCTTGATATTATGTTTCAGAGCAATGCCAACACACCTGTGGCAAAGTATTATAACTGGCAAATAAAAAAGGACAACAGTTTGTTGTTTAACCGTGCCGATCAGGATCAACGCTATACGTTTAACGAATCAGGCACTTATGTTGTGAAACTTACTGCAAGCAATGAATTTTGCAGCAGTACCGACTCGGTAACAGTAAAAATTACAACTTCCGATATTCAGGTGCCTCCGGTTTTTACGCCCGATAATGGCGACGAATTGAACGATGAATTCAGGGTGGCTTATAAGTCGATCCTATCCTTCAAGTGCTGGATTTTTAATCGTTGGGGCCGCCAACTTTATTACTGGACCGATCCACAAAAAGGGTGGGATGGGACTATCAATGGGAAAAAAGCCAAAGAAGGTGCTTATTTATACGTGATTGAAGCTGTAGGCGCCGATGGAGAAAAACATTCCCGAAAAGGTGTTGTCCATCTCTTAAGAGGGAAACAGGAATAACAGAATTTTAGCAAACCAAAAAAGGATGAATTTTTACAGTTCATCCTTTTTTGTTATTTCATTACTATATTGATGATGGCCGACCGGAGTTGTAGCAAATGCTTGTAGTCTTTTTCTTTTTTAGTTTTTACAATCGAATGATTGATTTCTCCCTTTGTCTTTTTGTATTGTTTGTAAAGACCGAAAGCCCACTTGCCCGAAAGATATTCCAGCGGAATAAATAGCAAAATCAGCCACCAGCTAAGGCCGGAAATGCTGAAAAATAAGATGGCCTGTAAAAGATAAAAAACGGGGAAACTAAGTATCCCAACAACATAATGAATGGAGGTGTAGAAGCCTTCGAATTTTACATTCAGTTTTTTGCGAACAACAACCGGAGTGAAAAACGGTAGAAAGTTAAGTGCAAAACCAATCAGAAAAACAGGTGATAAAAGTAAAAGACCTAATGCTTTGAACACCATTGAAGCAGAACGAGCTGATTGTTGTTCAAAGTTATTGATATGCAGATTTAGTTTTTTTCTTAGATCTTCAAAATCAATACATAAAGTGTTTAGTTTTTCGGCAAGTTCCGGGTTGCTCTGTTCTAAGCTAACTAATTTACGTCCAATCTCTTGTCTGGCATAAAAAAGATTGACTGTATTTTTCTCGAGTTGCATGCTTTCGAGCATAGCTGTGTTGCATAGCTGTGTTGTCACTTCGAAAGCCGGGTAATACTTGTCGGTATTTAAATTCACAACTAAATTTCCAAGAGAAGTCGACAGGTCGTTGCGAATTTCGTTGGTGGTAGCCGGTTGATTTTCGGCATATTTTGGCATATATTCCGAAACATCAATGGGTTTGCCGATATTGATAATAATATGTTTGCCGAATTTAAATAAATCGCCCATGTCGATGCCGACAGGAACGATTTTTACACTTCCAGAGGTTCCGATTTTTTGTTGAGCCGAAAAAGCAACCCTGAAAATGCCTTTCACCAGGGGGCGTATTTTCCGTTCGAGTTCCTGATTGCCTTCGGGCATAATGCCCATAGCGTTTTTGCTTTCGAGCACTTCTACACATTGGTCGAAAACTTCATTGTTTTTGCCAAGGTTTTCAATGCCATCCCTGATTCTGAAAGCCGGCATTATTTTACATGCTCTTAAGATCCGGGCTAAGGTTTTTTTTCTGAATATGTCTGAACGGGCCAGAAAAACAGTCGCATAATTGTCGGGCGAAACTGAATGTATGGCCAATGCATCCATCAATGCATTCAGGTGGTTGGGGGCAAAAATCACTTGTCCTTCGGTGGGTATGTTTTCTTTACCGAGCACTATGAATTCACTATAGAATCGTTTGAAAGTGAAGCGAATGTATTTTTTTACGAGCCTGAATGAAAGCGGTAATTCGTATATTTTCGACATAGAAACTGCGTATTATTTTGGGTCGATTTTGTTCCAGTAAAGCGACAGGCTAAGGCCGGAAATGATGTGCCAGATGCCCCACCAAGCTGTTATGAAAAGCATTCCACCTAAAGCTAACTCAGGAGGGAAAATCTTGGGATTGAAAAGCAACACCAATCCAAGACCGGAATTCTGAATGCCCGTTTCGATTGTCAGCGTACGTCGGTCGGCATTTGGTAACTTGAAAATGGAACCGATAGAGAAACCAGTAGCCAATGCCAGGAAATTGTGAACCAATACGATAATAAAAATGTAGAAAATATATTTTAAGAACAGATCGAAATTATTGGCAAAAGCGAGGACTACCATTGCAATAAAGAAAACGATAGAAACCATTTGTATTGGTTTTTTGAGCTTTTCGGTGATTTTTGGGAAATAGTGCGAAAAGAAAATACCTATTACCAAAGGAACTCCGAGCAAAATAAACACTGTTTCGAACATCTGTCCGTTGTCAATTTCAAGTGGTTGAAGCATGTGTTTAGCGTGCTTGCTTATAAAATTGACGTATAATCCACCCCAAAAAGCAAAATTGAAAGGAGTAGTAATTGTTGCCAACAGCGTGGTTGTGGCTGTTAGTCCAACCGATAGTTCGGTGTTTGCTTTCGATAGGGATGACATAAAGTTCGAAATGTTTCCACCCGGACACGATGCTACCAGAATCATACCCATTGCTACTGTGGGTGTTATATAATTGTTTAAAGCGATAATCACTATAAATGTGACTAATGGAAGTGCGATGACTTGAGAAATTAGTCCAAAAATCAAAGACTTAGGCTGCTTTATCAAGGTTTTGAATTCAGCAGGTTTAATGCCCAGCGCCACACCAAACATTATGAAACTCAGAATAATATTAATTGCATGCATGCCCGATGCTGAGAAGTTTATCTTTATCGGGTCTAACTGGAGTAGTGCTTCGTACATAAATTAACTTTAATGATTTAAGCACAAAAGTATAATTTTTTTTTGTTTTAATCCATTTTCTTTAAGTTTCTTGTTTTTTTGCTTATAAAAACAAGAAAAAATTATCATCGCTGTTCGTTTTCTCAGTTCTTCATCGATGAATACCTAAGGCTGTGTAGAGGTTCAAAAAATAATGATTATTTTTGCGGCTGTTCAGTGTACACTTTTAATATAGATTTTATGAAGAAAGCCATCCTTTTTTTATTGTTAATGTTGAATGTTATGATTGCGGGTTCGTGTTCTCAGCGAAACGATAACGAGCCTGTGATTAAGTTTAAAACAACCGAAGGAACTATTGTTGTGAAGCTATATCCTGAAACTCCGAAGCATCGCGACAATTTTGTAAAACTTGTTGAAGCAGGTTTTTACGAAGGGGTGTTGTTTCATCGTGTGATAGCCGATTTCATGATACAGGCTGGTGATCCGGATTCGAAAAATGCAGGAAAAAAGGCGATGCTCGGATCGGGAGATGTGAAATATACGTTGCCGGCCGAAATTGTATATCCAAAGTATTATCATAAAAAAGGAGCTTTGGCAGCTGCCCGTCAGGGCGATGATACCAACCCTGAAAGAGCTTCGTCTGGAGCACAGTTTTACCTAGTGAAAGGGCATGTTTTTACCGATCGTCAGTTGGATTCGATAGAGATTTCGAAAAGTAAAAAACTGGAAGAAAAGCTAATCCTGCAATTTGCAAACCAGCAAAGGGCTGAAATTGATAAGTATAAAAAAGAAGGAAATCAGAAGAAACTAGCTGAAATACAAGCGGAAATTTGGAAGAAAGTGAAAGCTGAGATGCTCAAAAATAAAGCATTTAAATTTACCGAACAACAGCGCAACGATTATAAAACGATAGGTGGAACGCCGCATTTGGATGGCGAATATACTGTCTTTGGCGAGGTGATCGAAGGCATTGAGATTGTTAGTAATATCTCGAAAGTAAAAACCGGAAAGTTTGACCGACCTGTTGAGAATGTGCGGATTTTAAGTGCCAAACGGGTGAAGTAAAGCGCCTGCCAACAATAATTATAAAACAAGCAGCTAAAGATGTCGTCTTTAGCTGCTTGTTTTTGTTAGTTGTGTGAATCAGGAGTTGAATATAATTCTATTTTGCTTATAGTAAATTATTTCCCGTAGGGAATGTATATCAATAGAAAATAGAAATCACCAA
>JAYFRI010000325.1:0-6263 GCA_034926015.1 Paludibacter sp.
TGGGCTTCTGAGCTTAAAAGCAAACCAACATTTTGAAAAGAATACTTCAATAGATTTTACAACCCAACTTGAACATCTTGCCGATTTAATAGACAAAACAATTAAAACGACACGCAGAATCATGACCGATTTACGCCCCGAGGTTTTGGATGTTTTAGGAATAAAAGACGCACTCAAACAACACCTCACCAAATTTGCAGAAAGAAATGAACTAAAATGCACTTTCGAAGACAAAACAACTACCTTTGAACTCGATGCACAACAATCGTTGTCGCTATTCCGTATTTTGCAGGAATCGCTGACAAACATAGTAAAACATGCAAAAGCATCCGAAGTTAAAGTAAAGCTGCTACAAACCAACGACAGCCTGCAACTATCGATTACCGACAATGGTATTGGTTTTAATTCACAAAACTCTACAAAACAAGAGTCGTACGGCCTTATCGGCATGAAAGAAAGGGCTTTCCTAATTGATGGAAACCTGACTATTACAAGCAAAAAAAATGTTGGAACTACAATAAAAATCGAAATTCCCTACAACAATTCGGTAAAAAAACAGAACAACAAGGAATAGTAATCATTGGGATAGTTACGATAAAAAATGGACTTAAACATGAATAAAAAACCTTTACAGGATAAGGACAATAACGAATCTGATTTTCAATTCGAAGATTTGTTTCAGGTGCACGAAATTCAGGAAATGCAGAATTCGTTTTCGGCAGCCACGGGCGTAGCTTCAATCATCACCTATCCCGATGGAAAACCAATTACAAGCTCATCAAATTTTTGCAGGCTTTGCAATGACATCATACGCAAAACCGAAAAAGGTCGTATCAACTGCATGAAATCCGATGCGCTCATTGGGGGGAATACTGAAACGGGATATACAATCAATTGTTGTTTAAGTGGTGGCCTGTGGGATGCTGGAGTTCCCATAGTAGTGGGTGGAAAACATATCGCCAATTGGTTGATTGGTCAGGTAAGGAACGAAGCGCAGGATGATGAAAGTATGCTGAAATATGCTGTTGAAATTGGTGCTGACATTGAAGAATACAAAAAAGCACTGACCGAAGTACCCTTGATGTCAAAAGAAAAGTTCAAAAGCACCACTGAACTATTGACGCTGCTCACCAAACAATTGTGCGAAAAAGCTTATGCCAATTATTTATTAAAACAGGAAGTAAAACAACACGAAAAATCAATACAACTTCTGGAGACTGCTGAGTCTTCAGCCAGCATTACCCTTCATTCAATAGGCGATGCTGTAATTGTCGCCAACACAAACGGCTGCATCACAAGGATAAATCTGGTTGCTGAACAATTAAGTGGTTGGAGAACGGACGAAGCTATTGGGAAGCCGCTTTCGGATGTTTTGAATATCATAAACACCGACACCATAAGCGATCTTGCAGGCATGGTAATGACTACCGGAAGCATCGTTGAAATGAATGGCCTTATAAAACTGATCTCGAAAAGTGGAGAAGAATTTATGATTTCGAGCAGTCTTGCCCCTATAAAAAACGCTGTTGGTACAATTACAGGCGTTGTCATCGTTATTTCGGATATTACCAAAAAGGTAGAAACAGAAAACCGTCTTCGCGAATCCGAACGCATTAAATCCGTTGTGTTGTCAAACCTTCCGGGCATAGCCTATCGTTGCCTCTTCAACAAGGAATGGACCATGGAATTTATATCCGAAGGTTGTTATAGTCTCACCGGTTACAAGGCTGAAGAATTGCTGTATAACAAAAGAATGTCGTACAACGACATCATTGCACCCGAATTTCGCGATCACTTGTGGCAATGCTGGATTCATGCAGCAGACACACACACACATATCACTGAGGAATATAAAATTATTACTGCCGATAATAAAGTAAAGTGGGTGTGGGAACAAGGCATCCCTATTTACAACGAAGCCGGAGAAGTGGAAGCGCTCGAAGGACTCATTATCGACATAGATGAACGAAAAACTCTTGAAAAAAGACTGTTCGACGAACGTACACTTATGCGTACACTTATCGACAATATCCCTGATTCTATTTATGCAAAGGACGCACAACTCCGCAAAACACTTGCCAACAAAGCCGAAATAACGTTCGCAGGTCTACAATCTGAGAATGAAATTATTGGTAAAACCGATTTCGACTTATACCCTCCCGAAGTGGCCGAAAAGCTCTACAACGATGACATCGAAGTAATGAATACGGGAAAAGCCCTTATCAACATAGAAGAAGTAATAATTGATAAAAACGGGAATAAACGCTGGCTACTCACCTCTAAAATTCCATTGCGAAACAACGATGACGAAATAACCGGCCTTGTGGGCATTGGACGCGATATAACAATCCGCACAAAAACCCTTGAAAAGTTAAAAGAAAGCGAACAGAAATACAGAAACATTTTTGAAAATGTTCAGGATGTATTCTACCAAATGGATCTGACAGGAAAAATTATCGACATTAGTCCTTCTGTGCAATCATTCACCGGCTACGAAAGAGACCAAATGCTGGGACAATCCTTGTTCGATTTGCTGTTCACACCAGTGGATAAGAACAAATTTATGACCCGACTTCTGAAATTCGGGACCCTCACCGATTTCGAATTAGAGCTGATGATACAAAAAAACATAAAAAAATATGTATCCATCAACACAGCCATTATCAACGACGACAATGGACTTCCTCATCATATCGATGGCACTATAAGAGATATCACTTTACAAAAAACAACCGAAAAAGCACTTCGCGAAAGCGAAACTAAATTCAGGAATTACATAGATTTTGCACCGCATGCCATATTTGTTTCAGACGAAACAGGCAAGTACATTGAAGTAAATCAGGCAGCTACAACAATAACAGGTTACACAAAAGAAGAATTGTGTAGTATTGATCCGGTTGTAATCATAAAAGAAAAAAACCACGATAAGTTCAGAATGCATCTGCAACGCTGCAGAGAAAACGGAGTAGCCACCGACGAATTTGAAGTGACCCGGAAGGACAATACACTTATTTACTGTAGTGTAGAATCGGTAAGACTATCGGGAAACCGCACGCTGGGTTTCGTTGCCGATATCACCAATCGAAAGCTGGCCGACGAAGCCCTGCGGAAAAGCGAAAGCCTCTATCGCTCCATTCTCGAAACTTCGCCTGATGTTATTGCCATTGTCGATCTCGAAGGTTATGTTCGCATGGTGTCGCCAATAGCCACTAAATTATACGGGGGACACTCGGATAATGACCTTATCGGACGTAATATCTTCGACATCATTGCACCGCAAGAAAGACAAAAAGCAATAACAAATACCAATTTAATGTTCGACAAATATCTGGGCTCTGTTGAGTATCAGATTTCGAGATACGATGGAACAATATTCGATGCCGAAGTCAACGGCAATGTGATTTGGAGCGAAAATAATATTCCAACAGGTTTTATCTATATCATCCGCGACATCACCGAACGTAAAAAGGTAGCGCTATCGCTCCAGCAATCAAGGGAAGAGCTTAAAAACTTTTCGACCCACCTGCAAAATGTGCGCGAGGAAGAAAGAAAACTCCTTGCAAGGGAAATTCACGACGACCTTGGACAAATACTTGTTGCAATTAAAATGGAATTGGGCATGTTGGGCCTCAAGGTAAACAGAACGCTGAAAGATGAACAGGAAATAGCCGGACAATTTAAGCGTCTGAGTGGACTGGTTGACACCACAATTAAAACCACCCGACGTATTATGACTGGTCTCAGGTCAGAGGAACTCGAACTGCTCGGTATCGTAGAAGCGCTTCGCACATTCATACTCAATTTCGAAGCCTTGTACCACATTAAATGTGAATTTATTACAGATAATAATGATTTCGTCCTCGATCCTCAGCGTTCGGTTGCCGTATACCGAATTGTGCAGGAATCATTTTCGAATATAGCAAAACATGCGCAAGCCAGTCACGTAGTAGTGAAAATGAAAACGCACAACAAACGGTTAAGCATAGAAATCACCGACGATGGTATTGGCTTCGATATCAACAAAAAAGCAAAAATGGATTCCTATGGGCATATCGGAATGCGCGAACGAACCCTGCTACTGGATGGCGAAATCAACTTTACAACCGGTCATGAAAAAGGAACTACAGTATCTCTGACACTTCCAATTGAATAATATCGTGTCGTCAAAAGAAATTAGAGCCAATACAGTTTAAAATCAAAATTATTTCTTAATTTTGACAAAGAATTTATTATTGTGAGCAAAAAGGGCTTTTTGCAAGCCTCAAAATACAAATAAAAAATCGCAGTCCATAATGCAGTTTCTACAGCGGGACAAACAACATGGATTTACAATCGAATGTAAGTTAAACGATTAAATTAAAAGAATGCACTTTCGAGAACATATTTTCAAGATAGTTTGTTAATCCAGTAAATTAAAATTATTATGATAAGAGTATTTATTGTCGACGATCACGAAATTATACGTCAGGGATTAAAAATGATCCTTAAAGAAGCAGCCGACCTGGTAGTGGTGGGCGAAGCGCAGGATGGTATTGAAGCGCTCAGGAAAATCAAAAACACCGACTGTGATGTTATGTTACTCGATATGAATATGCCGGGCAGAAGCGGCATCGATCTCCTGGCCGATATCAAAGCGCTTAAACCAAAAATGCACATTCTGGTACTCAGTATTCATCCCGAAGATAAATTTGCACTCCGTACGCTTAAAGCCGGAGCATCCGGATACCTTTGTAAGGACACCGCTCTCGAAGAATTGGTAGTTGCCATTCGTAAAATTCATAGCAAGGGACGATACATCAGCAATACACTTGCCGAGCAGCTCGCTTTCAGGATCATCCCCGAAAACGAAACACCCGCTGCCAACCAACTGTCGAGCCGCGAAAACGAGATCCTGATTAAAATTGCATCTGGCGTGAAAGTAAAGGATATAGCCGAAGAACTTGGACTCAGCATCAGCACTGTATTTACCTATCGGTTGCGTATTTTCGAAAAACTAAACATCAAAAACAATGTGGAATTAACCCATTATGCCATCGAAAATAAATTGGTAGACTAGAATATTGTTTCGGGTTCCGAGATGCAGAGACTTGTTTGAGGATTTGAATATTTGAGAATTTGAAGTTTTGAATAGAGAATCAGTTCCGGGTTAGTTACAAATCTACTTATATTGAAATTATATTCAACACATATATAATAACAAATACTATTTATAAAAGAATGCAGCCTTGCAGGCAGAGCAAATAAAAAAGAATCTCCGGAGACCCGGGGATTCATTTTTTGTTATTAAGCCTTTCCACTTCCCGCTCCCTTCACTTCAAAAGGAGAGGATAAAGGGTAAAAACGACCGCGACCAGCGTAAGAACGTGATGATTACAGATTTTTCGCATGAATATTTGATTTCACAATTAAAAATCTTTGAATTCCCATATTTTATTCCTACATTTACCGACAATTTAACTATTGAATTGCTGCGTTGTTGGTATTCTTGCTATATTTTTGGCAGCACAGCAAATCATTTACACAAATCAATCAATATGAACTTCAAAAAAATCAAATTGTGGGCACTTTTCCTCTGCTTATCAGCGCTGACAGGAATACAGGCTCAGTCACTTTTTGTAGTCGGGAAAAACGGTGCAACGAGCGATTTTACACTTACAAGTCTTCGATCGATTACTTTTGCAGGTACCGATTTAGTACTGAACAAAAAAGATGGAAGCACCTCAATTCCCTACTCCATTGCAGACTTACGATTTCTTAGTTTTTCGCAATACACCGAAGTAACAAACCCGGGCAGCGACGAAAACGAAATCAACATTTACCCCAATCCTGTACGCGACCAGCTGAACATTCGATATCTTACCAACAAGTCGAACGAAAGTATAAACATTGAAATATTAAGTATCGATGGTAAAATAATGTACAACCAGGCTTTCGACCTCAACAACAGCACACAATCCATTCATACAGGCTCATGGTCGCGTGGTATTTACCTTTTGCGATTCAACAACGGAAGCGAAGTGATCAGCAAGAAAATAATTAAAAACTAAAATCGTCAAATCTTTAGCATATCTCTTTATGAAAAAAAATACTTTACTCCTTCTTATTCTTATTTTTACATCTGTTATGGCATTTGCACAGGACACCCTGTATATTTACAAAGGTGGAGCCGTTGTTTCAAAACGCGCTGTAGCACAAATCGACAGCATTACCTTTACTGCACCATCGCCCTTAGCAGGCACTTTTCAGGACATAGATGGCAACAT
>JAYFRI010000159.1:0-1740 GCA_034926015.1 Paludibacter sp.
GCCACCGCTTCTTTTTTCATTTTGGTATGAATACACTGCGCTTCGCACTGCTTTTCCTGAGGACAAACACGACCGCAAACGGCCGGCAAAGCCGATGTTTCTTTCAATGTACGGGCAGCGCCCAGAAAATCACCGATTTCGATTTGCTTTACAAACTTGGGAATATAAATACCTACAGGACAGCCTTCCATACAGGTCGGGTTGGCACAGTCGAGACAACGCTGTGCTTCCTTCATGGCCATTTCGGGCGTCAGTCCCAAATTCACTTCTTCCACACGGGTTCGGCTGCGATAGTCGGCATCGAGTTCAGGCATGTGTACACGAGGCTGTGCTGTACGGTCTTTGGCTTTGATAGCACTGCGCAAATCGGCTCTCCATGATTGAGCTCTTTCTTCGGTAAGATTCATCTTTAACTTATTTTCTATTGGATTATTTTCAATTTACAATTTCCTGTTCTCTTTCTTCAATCCCGAAAGCTTTCGGGACAAATTCTCAAATCTTCAAATTCTCAAATTTTCAAATTCTCAAATTGGCACATTGACATATTGGCATATTCTCAAATTGGTACATTGCCTTGAAAATTAGCGTTTAGTTCCCCCTTCGGGGGTTAGGGGGCTACATTGCATTAATTCTTTCCCGCTCCACTGGCGCATTGCATTTTTTCCATTTCCTCGCGTTCGATATCTTTGTACCCACCAAGGCGCATCAACATTTCATCGAAATCCACCAAATGCGCATCAAATTCAGGACCATCCACGCAAACGAATTTGGTTTTACCGCCCACACTTACGCGACAAGCGCCACACATTCCGGTACCATCCACCATAATCGTATTCAAAGAAGCAACGGTAGGCACTTCGTATTTTTCAGTCAGTTTACTTACAAATTTCATCATTATGGCCGGCCCGATTGTAACACAAAGATCCACTTTCTCGCGATGGATCACCGCTTCCACCCCATTTGTAACAAGGCCTTTTGTTCCATAACTGCCATCGTCGGTCATCACTATCACCTCATCCGAATTCACCTTCATTTGTTCCTCCAGGATAATCAAGTCTTTCGTTCGGGCAGCTATAATTGTAATGACACGGTTCCCGGCCGCCTTCAATGCAGCTACTATTGGCAACATAGGCGCAGTCCCCACACCTCCACAGGCACAAACCACCGTTCCGAAATTTTCGATGTGCGTGGCTTTTCCTAACGGACCCACCATATCGGTAATAAAATCACCTTCGTTCAGCGCACAAAGTTTTGTCGACGAAACGCCCATTTTCTGCACTACAAGTGTAATGGTTCCTTTTTGCACATCGGCATCGGCTATGGTGAGTGGAATACGCTCCCCTTTTTCGCCTACTTTTACCATTACAAAATGCCCTGCTTTGCGCGACTTCGCAATCAAAGGGGCTTCTACTTCAAATTTTACTACATTGGTCGAAAAATACGCTTTGCTGATAATTTTATTCATTGGAGGATAATTATATTTATTGACCTGCAAAATTAAAAAAAAATCGCTTGCCACCTGCACATTGTAAGTTTAAAAGTCTGATTTATTAAAAAAACAAAGCATATCTTGAGTTTTTGTAAAAAAACGATTATCCAATCTAAGTGAATGTTAATGATTTATTTCGTATATTTGCGTCTTTCTAACCTATTTACGCTCATCCTTTTTATACCTTGTTCGACATATGAAACCTATTTTTTATTTAATGTTGACATTGCTTTTTTGCACTTAATTTCTTT
>JAYFRI010000023.1:0-3823 GCA_034926015.1 Paludibacter sp.
GGTTGTTTTAGGTATCAGACGCTGATTTTTAGGTATTTTCACATCAAGCAGATTCCGTCCATAAGGAATCTGATAAAGACCCAGGTTCTCAAATTTTTCGTCCACTACAATTTTCTGATCGTGTGCAGAATTATCGCACACAAACAAATCAACGTCGCGTTGCAAACTACCTGTCGGTGTTTGTTTTCGGGCAGTCAACACCCAAAAATCAGCCTGGCCGGTGAGTCCTGCCCAATGTTTGGTTCCCTTTAAAGCATAATGATCATCGTTCTCTGTATAAGCCGTCTGCATATTCAGCGCATCGCTACCAAATCCGGGCTCTGTAATCATGAGTCCACCCATATTCTGTTCTTTTACAAAACGGTCGAAAACATTCTTTTTTACATCATCATGTCCATACTTAATCACCGGCTGGAGGAAAAGAGCGCTGTTGATACCCATTGTGAGCGACAGCGCCAGTGATTCGTACGAAGCCGCAGAAAGCAACTGTAAATTTTCCTGAACATTTCCACCACGTCCTCCATATTCAACAGGAATAACAAGCGACATCGGCTGACATGACATGATTTTCTGAAGTACCTCAGGCTGCATTCCCCGTTGAATACTCATTAGGTTAATGTCGTTTTCGTCATGAAAAACTGTTTGTAAAATTGATTTAAACTTAGTCAGATAATCATTAAATGTACCAGCAGGTTTGTTGTTTGAATGTAATGATTCGGTTGGATCTAATTGCATTAAAAAATTGTATTAGTTATATTATTAATTTCATTTTTGTTTTAAAACTCAAAGTACAACAACACTTTTGAGCCGATTGTTTACCGGGAATGAAAGCTGAAAATCAATTCTTTGAATAATTTCGGCACAAGAAGCCCCGAAACGTGCAGTTTTTTCATTGTAGAGTTATAATAATGAGAAAATTAACTGTCAGGCAAGTCAGATGAATTTATTATTGATTTTCGGATCATTTTCTTTGACACCTCCAGCGCCCGGCATTGATTGCACAAAAAAAGTGAACACCGTGTTATCAAAAATTCAATTATTTTGCTTTACTTTGCAATACACCTAATAACACTATTAAATTAAACTATTAAAAATGATAAACAAAACCGATCAGAATATGGGACAGGCAATACTTGAAGCAGCTGAACGCTTGTTTTTAGAGAAAGGATATGCAGCCACTTCGACCACTCAAATTGCCAAAGTAGTAGGCTGCAATCAAGCCCTTGTGCATTATTACTTCAGAACCAAGGACAACCTGTTCAACACCATATTCGAAAGTAAATTCAGATTGTTCTTTCAAAACATATTCGATACAACTCAGCTTACGGGCATGAGTTTTCAACAAAAAATTCAACACATTGTCGAAGCACATTTTGATTTGCTATTGAAAAATCCTCAGCTGCCAATGCTCATTTTGAACGAATTGTCCCGCCGACCCGAACAATTAAATACCTTACGCGAAAAGTTACACGCCCTACCCGAGCAATTATTTGCAATCATGAATCAGGAGCTGGAAACAGAGATTGCTGCCGGACGCATAAAAAAACTTAGCTACACAGATATTGTGATAACAATTATTTCGCTGAATGTATCCGTGTTCACCATGCTACCCATTGCATCCGAACTGATTAAACTCAGCGATGAACAAAAAAATTTATTACTTGCCCATAGACGAGCTGAAAACGTAAACATTGTTTTAAGCTATATTCGTCCGTAGCCATCAAAATAAAGACAAGGGAAGTTATATAAAATTGATTATTTTTAAAAAATTCATGCTCTTAATGTGTTAAACAAAAGATAATTAATTACCTTTGCCAATCGACAAATTCAATTTTGCGTGAAAATTCTGAACAAAAAGCAAGTGGAGCAATAAAAGAAAGGTTGAAGGAAGCAGTAAAAACCACAACAACCACCTCATTTTCATTGAAATATAAATTCAGATATAAAGTTATTTTTATATTTTTACAATTAAAAGCCCAATCGCATGGAAAACAAGAAGACACACGAAGAACTAAACACATTAGTGATTATTTCGAAAGACAGAGAAAGAACCAATCTCCTGAAAAAATACGAACAAAAGACGATTGCCTATCTTGTAGAGAGGATTCCGGAGTTTATAAGTTCGGACATGCTTACAGGAATTGGACTTTTTGGTAACGTAATTATATTCACAGCCTTTGTTTTGGCTCATTTTTTGCAGCCCTATTATCTGTTGATAGGTGTTTTCGGCTTTATGGTAAGCTGGTTTGGCGATTCGCTGGATGGGAGAATAGCCTATTACCGGAACAAACAACGAAAATGGTACGGCTTTGCACTCGACCTCACTACCGACTGGATAGGAATTGTACTTGTTGGTATAGGCTTTGTTATCTACGCTCATAATATCTGGGAATTTTTCGGAATCGGATTTGTGGTACTATATGGCTGGGAGATGCTTACCACTTTGCTACGTTACAAAATTACCGATCAGTACTCGATAGACTCTGGTAAACTCGGCCCTACCGAAGTACGAATCGTGATATCATTGATCTTAATTCTTGAAGTATTTGTTGTGGGTTCTATTCATTATTCGGCAGTTCTTGCCTGTATTGTTCTGTTTATTTCAAACATTGTTGACTCCATAAAATTATTAAAATTAGCCAATGACCGGGACAGAAGAGAAAAAGAAAGCGCTAAAAACGCATAAAATACTCAACAGAGTCTTTACATTTGCCAAAGCACAGGTATCGGCATTTATAGGCGGATTAAGTGATTACGCCATAATGGTATTTGTAACAGAAGTCTTCCATGTACATTATACAATATCTATTGCAATTGGCGGAATTATCGGAGCCATTATCAATTTCAGTTTGAATAAAGCCTGGACATTTCGCAACAAAAGCCAACCTTACAAAAGCTCAGTTCGCAAGCAATTGCTTAAATTTGTTCTCGTAGTTTTGAACAGCATATTATTGAAATCGACCGGAACTTTCCTGATTACAAACTTCATACGCATCGACTACAAAATAAGCCGTATCATTGTGGATTTAATGGTTTCGCTACTTTTCAATTACACACTTCAGAAACACTGGGTTTTCAACAAGGTGAAGATTCAAAAATTAGAGGATTAAGATATCAAAAAAAAAAGATTGAATTCAACGTGATTCAATCTTTTTTTTTGGTAAAATTACGGGCAACTTATCTGACAATTATAACAGGTCGATGAATGCTTGTATTTTTCAGGTTAATTTTCAACAGGTAGGTACCTGCACCAATATCGCTCACGTTCAATTCCTTCGAATTTACTGTTTTCAGAAAAGCGCCATTCAAAGTATACAACTGCAGAACAGGAGTTTCGGCATCCAATCCTGACACATGTATAATGTCGGAAACAGGATTCGGATATACTTTGAGTGCTGAATACGCCGGATCGTCAACCGACGAAAGCGGTGCACTGTAGAGCAACATATTGTCGATAAAGATTTCCGACTGAGCTGCGAACAACCAATCATTTTTACGAACAATCCTGATTCCAGTCAGCTGATAGTCGGTACCTGCTGTCAGCGCATTCAGTTTTGCTTCGTGGAATTCCCAACCAAAGAAATTCAGATCGCACAAATGAACGTATTTAAGCTCGTCGCCGGCAGTAAACTGAAGCTGCACTTCGGCACCACTCAAATCGCCGTACAGATGTAATCCTATCACTTTATCGCTGGTCACAGTTACAGGCGCATTAGCCTTAAAAGTAGCATAAGAAGCAACTGAGCTTAAAGGAGCTGTGAGTTTGTTAGAGTAGCTTCCGAAGAGTTTTGTTGTTGAGGTAGCTGCTGTTGCAGCACCTGCC
>JAYFRI010000326.1:0-2883 GCA_034926015.1 Paludibacter sp.
GCTCTTCTCTCGTCATTAAAGCATGTTTAGCCCGTATATCTGTTTAATTGAAAAGAAATTTGTATTTTTGCAGTATCAAAATGGATACATACAGTGGAGCGCCTCTCCCGATCACTACCGGGAAGGAGTAGAAGCTGACCAATAAGCATATAAACAGATGAGTCTTGTAGAAAAAATTAAAGCAGCGCAGAAAACTGCCTTCTCGTTCGAGTTGTTACCGCCCCTCAAAGGCAACGGCATCGACGGTGTGTATCGCACCATCGACACTTTGCGCGAGTTCGATCCGAAATACATCAACATCACCACACATCGAAGCGAACTTGTTTTTAAAGAAACTACGAACGGCTTTTTCGAACGCGTTTCCGAACGACATCGCCCCGGAACGGTGGCCATTGCTGCCGCTATTCAAAACAAATACAAAATTCCGGTGGTGCCGCATGTCATTTGCAGCGGCTTCACACGCGAAGAAACAGAATATGTGCTCATCGATCTTCAGTTCCTTGGCATTACCGACCTGTTGCTGCTGCGTGGCGACAAAGCCAAACACGAAAGGGAGTTTTCGCCCACCGGTCATGCCCATGCCACTCAGTTGCAGGAGCAGGTGAACAACTTCAATCGTGGTTTCTTTCTGGATGGGTCGCAAATGAAATCGCTCACTCCTTTTTCGTACGGAATGGCTTGCTATCCCGAAAAACATGAGGAGGCTCCGAACATGGAATCCGACATTTTTTATGCAAAACAAAAGGTAGATGCCGGCGCCGAATACTTAGTGACGCAAATGTTTTTCGACAATAACAAGTACTACGAGTTTGTGGATAAATGTCGTGCCAATGGGATCAATGTTCCTATTATTCCCGGTATTAAACCCATCACTTTCATGAATCAGCTCACTGTTTTGCCTAAGATTTTCCATACCGATATCCCGGTTGATTTCGCCGATGCTCTGCGCAAGTGCAAAACTGATGCGGAAGCTGCCGAAGTGGGCGTGGAATGGTGCATTTTGCAGGCAAAGGACCTGATTGCGAACAATGTTCCGAGCATTCACTTCTATAGCATGATGGCTACGCAAAGTGTGAGGAAGGTGGCGGAAGCTGTTTATTGAAAAAACGCTTGTTTCTCTCCTTTTATGGATCGAAAACAGCAAAATAACAGCTGGTTTCGCCCCGCAAACAAACCTTATCGCCGGAATCGTTTTTCTTAATTAAATTTAAACGCACAATACAATCGGCGTTTCTGTTGTTTTACTTACTGATACATTAATTTAAATGCCCCAAACGGGTTAGGTTATGAACTTTCTGATTTTTATTATAATTCTTGTGCTGCTTTTCGGCGCTGTTATTTTGTTTTCCGTACTGGGATTTATCCGTTCTGTATTCAGCGCTATCTTTGGTATTGGCCGACGTAGAAATACTTATCAAACTTCGCCCGATCAACCTTCGTACGAAGCTGATCCTAAATCGAAAACAAAAGTTTTTGCACCTACCGAAGGCGAATATGTCGATTTTGAAGAGGTGAAAGACTAATAACAAGGCATTCTGCGAAAAGACGGATCGTTTCTGTCAGTTACTGAGCGATTATAAACTCAACTTCTTTAAAATAATAACTGCGCACTTCGCCTTCTTCGGTCGTAAGTTCCAGTTTTCCATCCCTGCCCACATTAGTTATGCAAGCATTAAATGCTTCGCCATCGGCACGGAACGGATGCAGCCCATCCCTGCGATACAAGCCTTCGAAGTAAGCATTTCTTATCGCTTCCGCGTCCATTGCGTGGTACAATTGATGAATTTCGCGGGTGATTTGATCCAAAATGGTCTTGCGGTTCATCCGTTTGCCGGTAATCTGCCGCAGCGAAACGGGATTGGGAGCATTGCTTCTGAAAACTTTCTGATTGATATTCAGTCCTACTCCGGTCACCATCCATTTCAGTCGGCCTCCCTGAAGAGAGTTCTCTATCAGTATGCCTCCGATCTTTTTATCGCAGTAATAGATGTCATTAGGCCATTTTACTGTAAAACCATCGGCATAAGTATCCAATACCTTTTTAATGGCAACACTTACAAGTTGCGATATAATAAATTGTTCATCTATTTCGATGTGCACAGGATAAAGTACAAAACTAAACAAGAGGTTTTTTCCTGCTTCTGCTTCCCACGAATTCCCCATCTGTCCTTTTCCGGCCGTCTGAAAATCGGTACGGATCAGAAATTCCTCCGGCAGGTTTCCTTCCCGCACCATCTCTATCAAAAGCGCGTTGGTCGAATGTGTTTGTTTTATGTACATAATGAAAGACTGAATGATGTTGTTTATGTGCTTCTGTTCCTGCTTTTATTTCGATACCTGAAGCAGAATTTCTTCAATTTTTTTTGTTACTTCCCGCGAAGTTCCGTTGGCATTGTTGATCAAAAGAGCAAAAACAAGCGTTTTGTTGGGGCATTCAATATAACCCGCATAACTTTTCACCCTGGCAATGGTTCCGCTTTTGGCATGTACCTTTCCTTGCAGACTTGTTTTGTCGAGAAATGACTTCAACGTTCCGCTTTCGCCCGACACCGGAAGGCTTTTGTAGAAAACATCAGCATATTTACTCTTGTTTTGCATGTAACTGAGCAGCTCCACAAAAAACCGCGCCGATACTGCATTCACCGGCGAAAGTCCCGATCCATCTACCTGAAATAATTCATCCACCGGCAATCCTTTCGATTTCCAGAACGCCCGTATGTTCTGTATTGCCTCTTCAAAGGTCCCAACTTCCTGCGTTCGGGTAGCTATATATTTAAAAAGGTATTCGGCATAATGGTTATTGCTTTTTATATTCGTTTCGGCAATCACTTCACTCACTGGAACCGACAAATGTGTGTAAATACTGAATTTCCGGCAACTGAT
>JAYFRI010000263.1:0-27171 GCA_034926015.1 Paludibacter sp.
CGTTCATCATTTTCCATAAACCACGCACTTCGGCACAATATCCTTTGTTTACCCATATCTCATTGAAAAGCGGATCCACATATTTCAGTTCCGTGCCCATATACGAGCCTTTCAATTCGCCCGGCATATTGGCTTTCATTACCGAGTCGCGTTTGGCAATAATGTAGTCTTTTGTAAATGTGTTTTTATCGGTATAGGGGTATGAATAAATTACAATATCCTGACGCACACTTACCTGATCATTTGTAATCCAATAAAAATCTTTCTTCTTTGTGGCTTTGCTTATGCCTTGCGGAATGTTAATCTGAATGCCGAACATTTTTTCTATTTCGGCTTTGTCTTTTTCGTTCACATAGTCCTTGTTAAATTCTATAGCACGTTCACGCTCGGTACGGATAAAATAATCAAGTATTTGTTTACCGTATTGCTCAACTGTAGCTGCAAATACCGAATCGTTGGGTGCTACAATTTTTACGATAGACTGTGGGGTTGCCCAGCGGTTTTTGCCATAAGTAATTTTAGGAGCGGTGTATTTGTCTGAAATGTCTGTAATCAACAGGTTACGTGATGGTTTCAGTACATCTGTAAATTCAGCTGGCGTACATTGATGCACATCCATCATTGGTTCGGGCTGTGGTAGTCCGTACATGTCCTGATCGAGAACGGCAACAAGCGAGCGTCCCGAAGGGCGCTGCCAGGCTGAGTCGCCCATTACAACAAGAATTTCGTATTGTGTACCCGAAACCGATGGTAAAGTTACTGTGTTAAAATCACAGGCTGTAAAAAAGATGAAAGGAAAAGCTAACAACCAAAGTTTTGTTTTCATTGTATGTTGATTTATTGATGAATAAATTTATTTTTTTGTATATGACAATTTAGCGCTTTTTGCATTGAAAAAATCCAGTACGCTTTCCATGAGTCGGTTACGTTCTTTTTCAGATTGAATGGTTTCGAACGGAAATCCGAACGAACAAACTTTGTAATTTCCTGAATACGCTACTCCTGCACTAAGATTAGTGCCTGCGTACCTGCAAATTGTAACAGCCCCATCTCCTGCCGGTTCAATGGCATCGGTAGATTCGAGAGAATATGAAACCTTGTTGGGCTTATCGTAAAACTCGAATTCAGCCTGGTTGAATTGTGCAAAAGGCGAATTCACCATTTTAACTTTCTGGTTTAAACTTGCTTTCGCTGACTTAAACTTGTATTTCAGGATGTTTTCTGAAAAGATCCTTTCATCGGTGTTTATATAATTCCCTTTGTAAAAATCGGATGCAATATAAGCTCCACTCAGCATTAAATGTCCACCTGCCAAACAATACGAACGTAAAGATTGCTGCAAAGCTAATGGAAAAGTTTTAAATTCAGCAGGTTTTTTTGTATTTCCTATATATGTTTGTTTCTGTTTGCCCAAAATAAGGTCTGTAACCTTGTATTTTTTCAGATCTACAGTCCCTTTTTCAACTGATAGTCTACTTGTTGATACAAACGAATAACCGGCTGCTTTTATTGCTTTTCCGTGCAGGTAGGGATAATCAAAATTATTTCCGGCAATCTCCTTGTTTTCGTAATTGCTGTAGCTGGCGCCGAAACCCGGATCGTCATCAGTTTTCCATGGTTTCGACCGGTCAAATTCATACTGTTTGCCTATAAATGCATAATCGGAGATGTAAGAAACTCCGGCATCTTCGTCATTGTAGAATCCGGGTGCTGTGGGATTGACAACACTCAGAGGAGCGCTTAGCCTGTCAAATCCATTGACGATAAGAACTTCGGGTTTGTCGTTGTTGGCCCGATAAACCGACAGAATTTCGGATGGAAAGCTTTCGCCTCCTTTGTTGATGGCAGCCACTTTAAAACTGTATATTTTTCCGGGCTGAACATCCAATACAATACTGTTTTTTTCGCTGATAACCCCATTGTTGAATCCGCCATCATCAATACGTGTATATACAATGTATTTGTCGGGTTTAGCCGTAGGTTCAATGCTGTCGTGCACAGGTATCCATTTAAGCTCTACCTTATTGCGGGCAACAAACCGTGTGCTGAATCCTTCTATTGGCAAAGGTTGTACAACATATTCGGTTCCTGAATTAAATGAAAGATATTTAAGGATGCCTTTATAAATGGCTCTGCTCACAGTGAAACGGAAGCGCGGATCGAGCCCGTAACGCATATCGGCTAAGTTTTGATGCGACAAAAGTTCCAGCAACATCGAAGGCACTTCCGGTACGCGCGATTCGCTGTAGGACTTGTTCCATAAACCACGACGTGTCCACTCCGGTGCAAAAGTCTTGCGAATGTCATGAACAATTTGAGTTTGAACGATATCAGTAAGATCTCTTGAAGTCCACCGTGAATATCCGTTTTCGAAAACAGTTTTCCCGTCCGAATTTGTAACCGTGCAAATAGCAAGCGTACCAACGATAGAATCGTTTTTAAAAGTACCTGCATCGGTATGAAAAGCCAGAGCCATATCTACAGGTACGTTTAAACCCTGTTTGCCTGGTAAAACAGAGGAACCGCCAGCTAAAAAGTTCACCCAGTATCCGCGCGACTGATAATCGTCGTTGTAGTCATTCAGTCCTTTGGTGACGCTGTAAATACTATCGGGCATGCCCGCCCATTGTAGCCAGTATCGGGCGGCTTCGGTGTAGCGGGGATAGCCACTGATAACAGCCTCGATGGGCTTTGCGTCTATTGTGGTTTTTATAACAATAGCGCTGCTGTCCGAACTTTTCTGATTCGGTAGACTTCCGGCCGCGTTGGGATTGCGGGCCATATTACCCATGCCACCACCAATTTTAACAGCATCGGCGGTAATTACTTTGTCATGGAAAGAACTGAAGTTTGTAAGTACAACACGTGCCTGGTTGCTTCTCCCTTTATTGAATTTAAAATGACCCAGATACAACCATGTTCCACCGTGAATGGTTTGGTTTACTTTGAACTCTGTTTTTCCTCCGCGATGATAGACTGTATATCGTGCATCGGGAGCGCTTTTATCAGTTGTTTTGTACGAAACATAAACGGCATAATTTCCGGCTTCAGGGATGTCGGCATTCCATTCGGCATAACTCAATTCGTCGATGTCGTTGATAGAAGGGATGTGCCTGCAGGTTCCCATTGTAAAAGGATTTTCACCTTGCAGATAAGTTTTTTGGGTAAAAGCAAATCCGGTACCTCCTGTTTTCCAACTTTTCCGGTCGTTGTGTTCGTGGTACCTGCTTCCTCCGATTTTGGTGTCGTTATCAACAATTACTTCGTTCAGTTGCGTATCCCTTTCGCGGGGCAAAAGCACATTGGCACCTGCATTTTCAAGCATAGGTGTCAGGAAAGGCAGCACATAGGATTGTGTATATAAATCTTCGACGGTTTGAAAGAGTCGTGCTCTTTGCCAGGTCCAGCGTGCTGATTTCTGATTGTAGTACCAGCCATGACTTTGCCACAGGGCAATATGACGATCCTGAAGTCCCTGCTCTACCTTGTAGGGAACTGATAGTTTGGTGACCAATGGAAAGGATGGAGGAACAACTTTAAAAAGTCGTTGACGTTCAATGTTTTCCTGTCGATAAAAATTTGGAATATAATCTTCAATATAGCGTTTGTCGGAAACACATAAAATTTTAAACCCCGGATATCTGGAGCTTAAAACATTGGAGAGCATGTTGTATATTTGTTGTACATTCTCTTTGCGGAAAGGAATCTGCGAAAGTACATCTCCCGCAAGCACAGTTACAGTTTTATCCTTTTGATTCACTTCAATGCCTGCAATGTTGATTCGGCCAAGAGCGGCATAACTGTTTGCAATAACGGTGAGTGAATCGCTGATTTGTTTTTCTGTGTTTTTTTGTGCCGGAGCTAAAAAAATGTTGATTGATAAAGCTGTGAGCAGAAGTATATTTTTAAGTCTCATTTTTTGTTTTATAGGTTTAACCTTATTCTGAAATTTTCCCAATCCATATTCCATGGATCGGTTTTGCGTTCGGGCGCTATATCGCTGTGTCGCAGAACATATTTTATTTTATATCTGTTTTTTATGTCTTTCACAAGCTCTACTAAAGCATTGATCTGTGCTTCGGTGGGTGCTTCGGAGAATGAAGTAACCAGTTCAATTCCAATAGAACAGCTGTTGACGGATTTGCGTCCGTCGGGCAGCTGGCTTTTACCTGCATGATAGGCAATGTTCTTTTCGTTCACAAGCCGGTAAATTGCTCCATTTCTTGCTATCAGGTAGTGAGTACTTACGTGGTAGCGCGAAAATTGTTTAACTATGGAGTCTACATTATACAAATCGCCACCCGAGTTGTTGAACACCGAATGAATTATGACGGCATCAATCCTGCGGGAGTTGTGCTTTAAAAATCCTGATTTTGAAGGTTTTTCGATAAGAACAATATCAGCTTTCAGCCACATGTTCATGCCAGTGACAAGACAAATAGTTATCAGTATCTTTATTTTCACAGACCAGTTTGACATGCTAAAGAGAGACAGAGATTAAAAGACGGTTCATTCATTCGGAAAGTTAAGTTTTCCGATGGGTCAAAATTAGCTATAAACGCCCGAAAAGCCATGCACTTCGGATAAAATAAATCTTAAAAAATCACATAATCAGTCCATTCAAATACATCCAAACTATGTATCGCACAAATTTACCAAGCAACATCGAAAGCGCTACTATCCACCATCTGCAACGAAAATAGCCGGATGCTACGGCAATTACATCGCCTATACCCGGCAGAAATGAGAAAAAAGCAAACCAATCGCCATAGCGATGAAGTTTACCCATGAATTTCTCCATTTTTTCCTTTTTTATGCGAAGGTATTTTTCTATCCATTCTATTTTGCCAAGCCGCCCCAGGTAGTAGCAGGTCATTCCGCCGAGCCAATTTCCCAGAGTGGCCACCAATACACAGGTCCAGGCATCCAGGCCACCAAAAACCATTGCTGAGAATACAACTTCCGAACTAAAGGGAACTACAGTGGCTGCAAGAAAGGAGGCGATGAATAATCCCAGATAGCCTAATCCGATAAGGTCTGTCATTGCTGAAGTAAAATGTTAGATACTAAATAAGCAAGATTTGCAATTATAAAAACAATAAAAACAATAGCGTAAAATCCATTGGGTTTCAACGTCAGGGGGTGAGCTATCAGTATTGCATAAGCCATCAGCGTGAACGGAATAAATACTGCATAGCAATTCACAAAAACAATGGAAAATACAAATGAAAAGATAAGAATTATAGTCAGAAAATTCAGCTTGGCACGCGACTGAATGGAGTCGCTGTGCAGATTCGAGTACAAGCCCACCAGGCCAATAATGATTATCAGCGTCATGCTGGCCAGGTAAATAAGTTCATTTACAGGTCTTTCTAACAATGTAAGCCCTGTTTCGAAACCGTTGAATAAAGTATTTATCCACAATAGATCGGCCTCAAGGTAAGAACGTACAGCAAAGTAAAAAATCCAGGGAACCAGCCCACCGAACACCGAAGCAAGAAAAGTGCGGAGCGAAAAACTTCCGAATCGCATCATTCCCATCCAGCACACAGGTAAAAACAATAGTATGGGTTCGATAAACAAACTGCCGGTGGCAATCAGCAAACTTCCAAGGAATGCTTGTTCGGCGGCCTGCTTGTCTCTGAACATATTGAAAAATACAAACAAAGCAATCAGCAACAATGTGAGCGCAAAATGAGCGCCCGGAAGCTGATGGGTTTGCCCTTCTACTGACATAAGTAATATAAATACAAATGAAGGAATAAAAGTGCGGTTGCGGATAATTGTAAACCTGTTATTGAGTTGAGCAATCAGAAAAGCATTCAGCAAGGTAAGCAGCAGGCTTGTGATGCTTGTAAGCAATCCTGCAGGCAAAATATTTTCCACCGCTTTGGACAGAGGGGAATCCAGATCTACCGGATTGTCGATGGTTGTGGTGCTGAAAACAACAAACCACAGAATGATAGAAGCTATAACCAATAGCGTCGACAACGATAGGGAAGGGGAAATTATTTTTTTCAGCGTTATTTTCATGCGTTTATAATTTATTATATCTACCCTCTACCTCCCAAAGGAGGAATAAGAGGGAAACAAAGACTGTTTAGTGAAATTTAAACATCTACTTATATGCCCAAAATTTTAATTTACGTCATGCTCGTTTCATATGTTTTCTAACATCTGTATTCCAACTTGTACAACGAAACTCAATACAATCATCATTCAGCTTGCTACATCAGTTCAATGCTTTGTGCTTACAAAAGTAAGTAATCCCTTTCACAAACTAAAACAGGTACAGATAAAAAAACTTTCTATCTGTACCTGTTTTATTTCATTTTTTTGCAAAGAGGATTATTTAAGACCTCTTCTTTTCAATAATGCATCCGGATTTGGATCAGCTCCTCTGAATGTTTTGTAAAGCTTCATAGGATCATCCGAATCACCTTTTTCCAAAATATTTTTGCGGAAAGCGGTGGCCACTGTCGGATTGTAAATATCGCCCGATTCAACAAAAGCCTGATAGGCATCTGCATCAAGTACTTCGGCCCATGTGTAGCTGTAGTAACCTGCCGAATATCCTCCTGTGAAAATATGGTTGAAGAAAGTGCTGCGGTAACGTACAATGATTTCAGGAATCATTCCGATGCGTTCCATAGTTGCTTTTTCGAAGGCTTCAACATCGAAGTTGGCAGTGTCTTTAATGCTGTGGTAATCCATATCGAGCAGCGAAGCCGACAGCAGTTCGGTCATTGTGAATCCCTGATTGAAAGTGCCTGCTTTCTGAATTTTATCCATCAATTCCTGTGGCATTACTTCGCCTGTAGTGTAATGTTTGGCGTAAGTTTTCATTACCTGAGGTTCGAAGCACCAGTTTTCCATGATCTGAGAAGGCAATTCCACAAAGTCGCGTGAAACGCTTGTGCCTGCCTGGCTTGGGTAAGTACACTGCGAAAGCAATCCGTGCAATGCATGACCAAATTCATGGAACAATGTTTCTACTTCGTCCATGTTCAGCAACGATGGCTTACCTGCTGTTGGTTTTGTGAAGTTACCTACGTTTACAATAATTGGGCGGTAATTTACGCCGCCTTTTTTGTATTGTGGGGTGAGATTATCCATCCATGCGCCTGCACGTTTTCCGGCGCGTGGGAAATAGTCGGTATAAAGCACACCTATCAACGAACCATCAACATCGGTTACTTCGAACATTTCTACATCGGCATGATAAGTAGGCATACTGTCAAGTTTCTGGAACTTCAAACCGAATAATTTACCTGCCAGATCAAATGCACCCTGACGAACATTTTCGAGTTGGAAATAAGGGCGGAGTTCTTCTTCGTCCAGGTTGTATTTTGCTTTGCGAAGTTTTTCGGCATAAAACCACCAATCCCAGGCTTCCAGTTTTTCGCCTTTTCCTTCAGCATCCATCAGCTTTTGGAGTTCGGCAGCTTCTTCTTTGGCACGGTTAACGGCCGGAATCCAAACGGTAGCCAGAAAATCGTAAACAGTTTTAGGGGTTTTGGCCATTGTGTCGTCAAGGATAAACGCAGCCGGAGTTTCGAATCCGAGCAACTGAGCTTTCTGTACACGAAGTTTCATTATTTTATTGATCAACGCTTTGTTGTCGTTGGCATTGTTGTTATTGGCACGTTGGGTGTAAGCCATAAGCAGTTCTTTGCGAAGCTCACGGTTTTCACCGTATTGCAACACAGGAATAAAACTTGCTTTCTGCGTTGTGAAAAGCCATTTACCGTCTTTTCCTGCTTCTTTAGCTGCTTCGGCAGCTGCCTGAATCACACCTTCGGGCAAACCGGCAAGGTCTTCTTTTTTATCTATTACTTTTGAGAAAGCATTGGTTTCGGCCAGTACATTTTGTCCGAAAGCAAGTTCGGCAAGTCCCAGTTCTTTATTGATGCTGCGTAGTTTTTCCTTTTGTTCGGCAGTCAATGCTGCTCCGCTGCGGATAAAATCGCGGTGGTATTTTTCGAGCAAGCGGTTCTGTTCAGGAGTTAATCCAAGTGTAGCACGGCTATCGAACAATACCTTAACTCTTTCGAAAAGCTTTTCGTTCAGATAAAGATTGTCGTTGTGTTCCGAAAGCATTGGCGAAACCTCGTTGGCAATTTTCTCCATATCGTCGTTGGTTTCGGCAGAGTATAAATTAAAGAATACTGCTGAAACTCTGTTAAGTAAGTCGCCACTATAATCAAGCGCTTCGATTGTATTGGCAAAAGTGGGCGCATCTTTACTTTCGGCAATGGCGTCAATTTCGGCCTGTTGCTGTTTTATGCCTTCTTTAAAGGCAGGCATGTAATGCTCCGACTTGATTTTATCGAAAGGTGGTGCACCGTACTTGTTTTTGTAAGTTGTGAAAAACGGGTTATCGTTCTTCGCGCATCCCACAAGGAGTAATCCGCTCATGATAAATAATGTTAGTTTTTTCATTTTTAGTGATACTTTTTTTATGATATTTGAAAATTCAGACAACAAAGATAGATATATTTTTGAAAAATAAAACTTTTGTGCTGATTCATAATGTAATAAGTTTTCGTTTTTTGTCGAAAAACTGAAAGCTTATGAAACCAACTCTCCTCTTAAAACAAGAGATATTTGTTGAATTTCAATAAATTAATTTGCTTTTATTCCGGAATTATCTTCCGTTATTTACAGCTTGTTATGGACAAAGTTTAAATATTTATACGTTTTTTTCTTTTTTATGCGGGGCCGAACATTTCATTAAATCCATCTGTAAGCCGGGATTTTAAATGCTGAATCGTTTCAGTGTAGCCATTTTCATGCAGTGAGGTTACAAATTCACTGTGCGAACGTCCGGCTCTGTAGTCGGGTTCTTTGGATGGATGACGCAGGTAGCGTTCAATAAGGCTTGCCGGCACTGCAAAATTAAGTACGGCATGATAAAACAGCGTGTCTTTTCGCTTGTACATCGACGATCCCAGTATTTTCCTCCCATCGATGGCAATGTCCGAAATGCCGCTCAATGTCAGCCCTGTAACTCCATCGGCCTCGATGCTTTTGATAATTAATCCATTTATTTTATTGAAAAACTCTTTGGGTTTCACGTTGCTTTCGTCTTTCAAGGTGGCGGCCAAAACAATGGTTTGAGGAGTCAGAACCACTGTTTGTCCTCCGGATGGGCGTTTAAGCACCAACACCCGATCAGCTGTTACGTTTTCGACGAACAGCGCATCAGCTGCATTGTTCGAGGCACCCAATACAATGTAAACCTTGTCAGGAATCCATATGCTGTACTGATTTGCTTCTTTTTCGAGCAATTGTATGTCGGGCAGGTTATACGCTAAAGTTTCTATCATTCAAAAAAGGAAAAAATTTTCTATCTACAACTAAGGTCCGGTTCAGTCCATCAGAAGAGAAATAGGATCGGAGAGATAATCGATGATGCATTTTACAAAACGAGCGGTTTCGCCACCATCTACAATCCGGTGATCGACAGTCATCGATAATCCCAGCACATTACCAATGGCCAGCTGATCGTTTTTCACCACAGGTTTTTTTACTATACGGCCAATGCCAAGTATGCCTGCCTGTGGGTAGTTGATGACCGGTGTGCCGAAAATACCACTGATGGATCCAAAGTTACTAATTGTAAAAGTGCCTTCGCGCAGGTCGTCGAGTGTTAGCTTTCTTTCTCTTGCTTTTAGTGAATATTCAGTGATCTTTTGGGTTAACTCAGCAATCGTCAACCGGTCGGCATCTCTAATGACAGGAACTACCAAACCTTCGGGTGTATCAATGGCTATTCCTATGTTGTAGCGGTTCTTGTAGATCATGCGTTCGTTCTCCATATCAATTTCCGAATTCAGTTGGCGGTGCTTTTTCAGCGCCAGCACTGTGGCTTTCACGATGAAAGGAAGATAGGTAAGTTTAGCGCCGCGGGCTGCATAGTCATCTTTGTATCTGTTTCTTATAGCTATCAGTTCGGAGATTTCAATTTCCTCGAAAATTGTTACATGAGCAGCATTCAGCTTGGAGTTCATCATGTTTTTTGCTATCACCTTTCTGATCTGTGTCAGGGTTTCGTAGGTCAGATCCTCTGTTTCAGCTGCAGGAGCACTTTGATTGCGACTCGTTTGCTGCATTTTCCGGTTGTAATTTTCTATGTCTTCTTTCCGCACCCTTCCCGAAGGTCCGTTTCCTGTGATCTGGTTGATATCAATTCCCAGTTCCCGTGCAATTGCACGTGCATGTGGAGTTGCAAGGGCTTTTCGCGAGAGTCGGATTTCGTCGGCCGATACCGGTTGACTTTCGAGACTTGCAGGCAAAAGCGCATTGCTGTCAGCCAGTTCCAGTGTTCCCACCACGCCAGCTGTTTCTTCTTCGGGTTCGTTGGTTGCTTCCGTTGTTCCTTCCAGTTCAATTTCTACAAGTGGTTTCCCAACGTGGATAACATCGCCCACTTCGCCGAAGAGTTGTATAATTACTCCGCCCTTTGGCGATGGAATATCTGCCACCACCTTATCTGTTTCCATTTTCACCAATGTATCGCCGGCTTTAATGGTTTGGCCTTTCTCTACATACCATTCAATCACAGTACCTTCATCAAGTCCTTCGCCAATGTCGGGGAAATTAAATATATATTTCATTGCTGTGTGTGTTTAAAATTTGACAGTCTTTTCGAGTTCATAAAAAATACGATCCGGCGAAATCATATAAAAAGCTTCACCTTTGGCATAAGGTACTATGGTGTCGAAGCCCATGACTCTTTTGGGAGGTGCTTCCAGGTATAAAAAAGCTTCTTCGTTGGCAATGGCAATGAGTTCAGAACCTACGCTGAAGGATTGCGGCGCTTCGGCTACAATCACCACACGTCCTGTTTTCCGAATGGATGCTCTGATTGTTTCTTTATCAATAGGATAAATAGTCCGCAAGTCAATTAACTCCACTGATATGCCGGCTTCGGCAGCCATCACCATAGCTTTCTGGCATTCGCGTATCATAGCGCCAAAAGCGATAAGGGTTACATCTGTTCCTTCGGTCAGCACCTTGGCTTTTCCTATCGGAATCGTGAATTTTTCTTCGGCCACTTCCTGCTTGATGGCTCTGTAAATTCGCTTTGGTTCCATAAAAATAACGGGATCATCACTCTCGATGGCCGAAATCATCAATCCCTTGGCATCGTGAGGAGTGGAAGGGATCACCACTTTAATGCCCGGGATATGGCCATACAAAGCTTCCGGACTTTCGGAATGATGTTCTACTGCATTGATGCCGCCACCATAAGGAAACCGAATGACCATAGGCACTTTGTATTTTCCACGTGTGCGGTTGTTCATGCGCGACACGTTGGAGATAATCTGATTAAAAGCAGGGTAGGTGAAACCATCAAATTGAAGTTCTACTACCGGACGCAGGCCCGACATGGCCATTCCCAATCCTGTTCCTACAATGGCCGACTCGGCAAGCGGTGAATCGAAAACTCTTTCGACGCCATATTTTTTCTGTAAACCTTCAGTAACCCTGAAAACTCCTCCTTCCACTCCTACATCCTCGCCATACATTACGATTGATTTATCTTCGGCAAGTTTAATGTCAAGTGCATTGTTGATGGCTTGAACCATAGTCATTACGCTCATTTTCTTTTTTCCTTCCAGCTTAAAAATTGTTCATAATCTGCTTTTTGTTTTTTTAAATCATCGGGCATGTCCACATACATATGCCTGAATACATCTTCCAGTGCATAAGGTTTAAAGTTTTCGGCTTCCGAGAATTGTTGTTCCACCAGGGGTTTGTAGGCAGCTATCAGTTGAGCATCATCTTCGAGGGCGATGCCTTTCAGCTCCATGTACTTTCTCAACCTTTTGAGCGGGTCGGCTTTGTCCCATTCCTGTTCTTCTTCTTTTGTTCTGTATTTGGATGGGTCGTCCGAAGTTGTATGTGCTCCTTTGCGGTAGGTGTAAGCTTCTATCAATACGGGACCATTGCCGGCGCGTGCATATTCCGATGCTTCTTTGTAGGCCACATACATGGCAAAAAAGTCGTTTCCATCCACCTTAATACCCGGCATACCAAAGGCCAGTGCTTTTACGGCCATATTCACCGAATTGGTTTGGTTTCGCACCGGTACCGAAATGGCATACTGGTTGTTTTGTATTGTAAAAACAACAGGTACCTTCCACACACCTGCAAAATTCAACGCCTCGCTGAAATCACCTTCGGAAGTGCCGCCATCGCCGATAAAGGGATACACAACTTCGTCCTTCTGCTGGTATTTGATAGAATAGCCAATGCCGGCAGCATACAAAAGCTGCGACCCTATAGGCACGCTAATGGGAAGCACATGATGCGCTTTGCTGAAATTACTGCCCTCTTCGTTGCCCATATAATACAGGAAAATCTCCTTCAGTGTTACGCCTTTTGCCTGCATAACGCCCATTTCGCGAAAAGCAGGAGCTAACCAGTCGTTCTCGCGGATGATCATGCCTGCTGCAATTTGCAAAGCTTCCTGTCCCAGTATAGGTGGGTAGGTGTACATTCGTCCCTGGCGCTGATACGATACCGCCATTTCGTCGGCCACCCGTGCCTGAAGCATAGCTGTATAAGCTTTAATAATTGTCTCATCGTCCAGGTCGGGCATAAGTGCTTTGTTGATGACCTTACCCTCATTATCTATAATTCTGAATGTCTTGTCTTCTAATGGATGGAACCCTTTAAAAATCATTTTGATTCGTGTTTTTATTATGTATAAATAAATGTGGCTGACTATTAATCAAACTATTTAGAATAGTTTTAAACTAACATCAATCACAGACATAATAACAAACAGATCAATATAAGGTTCTCTGTTGGCAGGGAAGAACGCTTTTTTTTGCGGAAGGGGGGAACGGGAAAGTTATGCGGATGTATATTGTTTTTATCCTTCCCGGGTTTAGAATCGGATACCTGAAAATAAGCTCAAAATAAATGAAATACAAAGTAAAATCCCTGAAACGGAAAACCTGAGTACTCCGTTTCAGGGACAATTATTATCAATGCAGACTAAATTGAACTGGTTTTATTCTTCAAACCTGTCAGATTTTTGAAATCTGACAGGTTTAAACAGTGAACAAAGGCCTATCCTAAAGAATAAATTCATTTATTACACAAAGTTTTGCGGGCGTCTTAAGAAAGCCAAACTTCAAAATGTCGCAGACTTTTGAATGTTTCTTAAAAAACGAACCCATACACGAAGAAACGTTTTAGTGTCTCGTTCCTTCGACGACTAAAAGTTTTCACCCAAACTTCAAAACGTCGCAGACTTTTGAACGTTTCTTAAAAAAAACGGATTTAAGTTTCGACAAGTTGAAACGCTTAAGATTTCCCTCTTTAATCCTCCCCGATTTCTCCTAAAATAATCCGTATATAGATATATTTTTTATATTTAATCAGTGAACATCCGTTCAATCAGCGTTCCTGTTCTTTTTTATACATAAAATTCAATTCATCAGCCACATATAACTTGCATAACATCTATTATATATCCTTGTGGACAGGGAAACTTTTAAACAGAAAAACACATACAATACGCCCAGATATAAATTATTTAAACGATCTTAGCATCAAATACTGAAGCGGAGCATATATTCTTTCCATTAAACTTCTGTTTTCGGTAATAATTTCGGCTGTGCCTGACAGTTCGCCTGTAAAATTCAGCTTCTTACCAACAGTCGTAATTAAACCCTTCTCAATTGCTATTTCGGCAGTATAAAATGCATCATTCGCTACCATTGATAGTTGACTAATACTGCCCTGCAGCAAACCATATTCAAGATAAGGATAACCCGCCACTTTAATATTGACCTGTTGACCGACATGAATTTTACCCGCTCCTGAAGCAGGAACTTGAATTTTACCTAACAATCGACCCGGTGTTTTTGATACAACTGCAAAAACCTTATCTCCTGTATTAATATTTTGGTTTTTAGTCCATACAGCATTAAAACTTACAACACCCTGCACAGGAGCAACAAACAAGTAATTCTGTTGCCAGTTTTCTATCAATGTTTGCAATTCGTAGCGTGTTGCTTTCAATTCTGCAAGCAACTGATTTTGTTCCAACATGTATTGAACCGTCATCTTCCCAAGCGAGCCGGTCAATTGGGAAGATTCTACATTTACCATCGAAATGGATGTTTCCAATTGTTGAAGACTTTGTTGGATACTCAGGTATTTTTGCTCTGCGTTTTCCATATCGTAAGCCGAAATTACTTTCTCTCCGAATAATGCCTTTTCCCGTTCATAATCCGACTTGGCTATTTTCAATTCCTTTTTTTTCATTTCTAACTGCTTATGCAGATTAGCCGTATAAAACCGGCGATTATAAATCTGTTTGTTCAGCATATCCTTCTCTTGTTGAGTGAGATTAAATGATATAAAATTACGGTAATTGACCAATGCTCTTGTAAAAGCAGAAAAGCCTGACTGAATAGGCCCCAATTCGAAAGCAGTGGTAAGCAACTCGGCTGAAAAATAAATAGAACTGTCGGCAATGACCATTTCCGACAACAATTGATTTACAGTAAGCACATCCTTCGTTACAGCCGGATTTTCAATCACGGCCAGTAACTCTCCTTTATGTACCTGTTGCTTGTCCGCACATAACAGCTCTTTAATTTTACCGGTGGACTTGGCCACAAGCCAAACGGGAGGATTTTCGGTGGTAATAATTACATCGCCATTCACTACATCGGGATATTTAAAGAAAAAGCTGCCTGCAAACAGCAACAACAATACCCCGCAAACAACAGATATACCATACCGCACTAAAGCGTGTGGCGGACGTGAGAGAATTTCGTGCACTTCCTCGCTACGTAATTCAATAGCCGTCCCAACCTCTTTCCATGAGGAGTTGGAAACATTATCAGTACAGGACTCCTCAGAGCTAAAGATTTTATTAGTTTCGTCTTGAATATCTTCCATTTTAGTCTTTTGTATTTTCTCTCACAAACTGTCAATTATCAACTATCCACTGTCAACTATCTAAAGCTCCAACTGATTTTTTACAAGTGTGTAATACGCTCCCTTTTTCTTTGTCAGTTCCTGATGGGTTCCTATTTCCACAATCTCTCCTTTTTCGAGTACTACTATTTGATCGGCATTTTTTACCGTACTTAACCTATGAGCAATTACGATAGAGGTTCTGCCTTCAAAAAAGTTTTGCAGATTGTCCATAATAACTCTTTCATTATTGGTATCCAATGCATTGGTAGCTTCGTCCAGGAAAACGAAAGCAGGGTTTTTATATACTGCACGGGCAATAAGTATTCTTTGTTTCTGCCCCTGACTTAATCCATGACCTTCGTTACCTATTTTGGTATTGTACGATAAGGGTAGCGTTTCAATAAATTCCCTGATATTGGCGGTAATGACCGCATTCAACAACCTTTCTTTATCTATAATTTCAACTCCCGGAGCTATATTTTTAGCTATACTATCGGAAAAAATATAACCATCCTGCATTACTACGCCGCATTTTTTACGCCATTCGCGAATGCTGTAATATTTCAGGTTATTCCCGCCTAACAGGATATCTCCTTTTTGCAAAGGATAATAACCAAGCAACAGTTTTATCAAGGTGGTTTTTCCGCTACCGCTTGTACCTACTATAGCGGTTTGTTTGCCCACAGGTATAGTTAAACACACTCCTTTAATTACCGGTTCGCCCACCGAAGTGGCATCGTAGCCAAATGTAACATTGCTTAATACTACATCTTTATCAGCAGGTATTTCCAATATATGTTGTTCATCTTTCACTTCTTCATCCTCTTTATCGTGCACATCGCTTAAACGTTCTAAACTTAATTTAGCATCCTGCGTTTCACGAACGAAAGAAATCAACTGATCGACAGGGCCATTTAATTGCCCTATAATATATTGTACGGCCATCATCATACCCAATGTCATTTGTCCATCAATCACCAATTTAGCTACAAGTGCCGTGATAACAATATTCTTGGTTTGGTTGATCAGCACTGCCCCCGAATCCTGGTACTGAGAAAGAGCCATCCCTCTGATACGAAGCCTGAACAACTTGGCTTGTATCCGCTCCCATTCCCAACGCTTTTGTTGTTCACATCCATTGAGTTTTATTTCCTGCATCCCCGTGACCAATTGAATCACATTACTTTGGTTCGCCGAATTCTGTGCAAAACTTTTATGATCCAACTCCGCCCGGCGTTTCATAAACAACCATACCCAACCAAAATACAATACGCTGCCTAAAAAGAAAATACTGAAAATACTGAAACTATACAGGAATAATACAACACTAAAAATCACCATATTAAATATGGAGAACAAAATACTCAGACTCGAATTAGTCAAATAACTCTGAATACGCGAATGATCATTAATACGTTGAAGAATATCTCCCACCATCTTGGTATCGAAATACCCCATAGGCAGGCGCATCATTTTTATCAGGAAGTCGGAGATAAGGGCGATATTAATGCGGGTGCCAAGATGCAACAATATCCAACCACGGATAAAGCCTACAGCAGAACTACTAAAAGTAAGCACTAACTGAGCAATCAACACAAGGTAAATGTAGCCGATATTTTGAGCGCTGATCCCGAAATCGACAATTGATTGCGTAAGAAATGGCAACATCAATTGCAATAAACTACCAAAGAGCAAACCTAAGAAAAGTTGAACGACTAAACTTTTATACGGTCTCAGGTAGGAGAAAAGAAATGAAAAACCTTTCCGATTGATTTTTTCATCTTCCATTTTGTAAAAATCAGGAGTAGGTTCAAGCAACAACGCCACACCCACATCTACCCCTTCGTTTTTCGTACTTAGCCAGCAACGACAAAACTCTTCGCTTGTATATTTCACCTTGCCCGCAGCCGGGTCGGCAATAAAGACCACCTCACCCCCAGCCCCTCTCCTTGTGGAGAGGGACGGTTTAGAGGGGGCTTTAATATCGTAGACTACAATAAAGTGCTGCTGATTCCAATGTACGATACAGGGCAAAGGCGCTGTTTTTAATTCTTCAAAACTTACTTTTACCCCTGTGGTTCTAAAGCCTATATTTTCAGCAGCCTCACTTATACCCAACATGGATGTTCCCTCACGGGTTATCAACGATTTCTCCCTTAAATTTTCAAGTGAATAAATTCGTCCATAATATGCAGCCACCATACGCAAACAAGATGGGCCGCAATCCATGGCATCGTGCTGCGAATAAACCCGAAAACTTTTCATTAGTCATAAACATTACATAGATTATCTCTTCCGATGACTATTTCATAATTTGAAATTGGTGGACATAGATACCTATAGAAACAAAATCTACACTTACCCTGATTCCGAGTTCGAAACCATGAGTATTTATTTAAAAACTCGTTTTCTATACAATCAATAATATTGTCGTTATTTAAATTGCCAAAACTAGCATTACAAAAATCTGAATAAGCATCACCATTACATAAAACTCCTATTTTACCAAAAAAATTTGAATTTATAACTTGATTCCTGAAGATTTCTTGTATTGATATTGGCTTGTTAAAAATATCTTCTTTATTTAGAAACACATACTCTTTGAAAAAATCAATATTATCAAAATCATAATATGGCTTAATTTCATAGTCTATGGTACAATACTCCTCAATAATTTGCTGTACATAAGCGTATTGTATTTTTGACCTTACAATAAACATAAAATGCATATTCAACTTCAACCCTAATACACGGATAAGTAGATATTCTATTTTATTTATATCATTATTAAAGTCAATTATAACATTCCAATTATAATCAGATTTAGTAAAGACACTCTCATCCTCTGGCAGATTTAAGATGTTGAAATTAAACACTATTCGTTCTTTCAAAGATAATGATAATTCGAGCAATTGACTAAACTCTGTGTATTCAAAGATATCACCTCCCAAAACATTAATTTTATAAACCGAAGATGATTCAATCATATTAAATATTCTTTCAATTAACTTTAAAGACATTTCATTATCCTTCGACTTAAAACAAGAAAGAAATTTTTTAAAAGCATTGCTACAAAAATCACAACTTTTAGAACAAGATCCATTTATGTACAAATTAATTTCATGTAGATTCTCCAATAGGTTAATTGTTGATATATCTAATACTTTATTTCTATTTTGTAAATTCAATATAGGATAAACCTGTATTGGTTTAACAGCTGAATGTGAAACGCAGATAATATCTCCTATATATTTTAACCGAATTTCATCGACAAAATCACGTATTTTTGACAAATCGTTATTGTCAATTAGTATGCAGTATTTCGAAGATTGCGCTAGTAATCTTTCAACGACACGTATAACTTCTTTACTCTCTGTCTCAACATAGCTTGCATCTAGTGTATTGTAGAGAAATACTTTGTCTTTGGAACTCTCCATATAAACATAACTCTCTATCAATAGCCAATATTTATCAATACTTCTATCCATTTTTATAATTAATTTAAAATTAATTCGTGCATAATTCTTTCATATGCATATTTATGTGTTTCGAGAAACTCTATATATGATTTCATATTTCTTTCAAAAGCCAATTTATTCATATGCTCTTTACATTTAATTTCATTATCGATTATATTATCTGAAAAAAAACAATGAGTACATAGTAATTGGAAATAGCATGATTTACACATTTTTTTAATCACATTGTACCAATCATTATATCTATTGACAATCAAAGTTGTATTTAATTCAACTGAGCTTTCGTTCACTGTTCCCAAATAAAATTGGTGTCCTATGCGTTCGCATGGTAGAATCTTACCATTTACAGTTAAAAAGAGTCTTTTTGAGAATGGGATGCAAGTTCCACTCGGAAACAATAAACTATAATTTGAGTCTTTAAAGAAATCATTGTAATTTGAAAATGTAAATCCGCTGAATTGATGAATAAATCTTGTAACTGAAACATAAGTAGCTGTTTGTTCAAACATTTCATTTTCAATTTCAATATAATTAGGTGAATCATATAAACTTTCTTGTGCATCTTTAAATAGTTCATTGAATTCCTTCTTTCTATTTTCTACAATACCTGAATTATTTAACTCACCTATACTTGGCGTTTTGTTAAATTCATTCTTAAAAAAAGAATAAATATCTTTTATTGAGTTTCGATTATGAATGACCGCGTTAAATTTTATGTTCTCGTCAAAATACACAGGATATTCCTTTTGAATTTCTTTCAAAATACGATATAAACTATCAAAGCTCTCAATGCCATTATTTGTTAAACGATATGAATTATTAAACCTATTACCATCCAAGCTAATTAATAATGAAAAATTATTAGATGCTAAAAAGTCGATATTTTGTTTTAACAACAATCCATTTGTCGTCATACCATAAGAAATTTTTCTTTTAATATTTATCTCATCCATAAATTGAATTACTTCTTTTATAAATTGCATATTTAAAAGTGGTTCACCTCCATAAAAGCCTATATGAGTATGACCAATCTTTGATTTATTCTCACTTGAAGCCCATTTCTTTTGAAGGAGTAGAATTATGGTCTTAGCCTTCTCTATCGAAAGCTTTGTATTGTCCCTTTTATCATAATCATTATATAACTCTCCATACCCACAGTATTTACACTTTAAATTACATGAATCTGTCACTTCAAACGTCAATTGATTCAAATTTGCAATAGCATTATCAATATCATCCTCACCTAAATCAGCATATTCAATACTCAGGCCTTTGGAGTTATCAAACCAATTCAAAGAACTATAAAATTCGTATTTTTTAATATAGTACAGAATTTCTTGTGAGTTTAATATACCACACTCTATTCGGAATTCAACATTATTCGCTAAACTTACAATCTCTACAATTTCTTTTCCGTCATTTACTAATTTTATTATTTTAAATAAACATGGATGAATACATAGTATGATATTTATCTCCATATTTATCAAATAACAATTATTGTTATTGGTTTTAATTATTAAGGTCTTTTCCATTTTATCTTTCAATTGGATTGTACGGCACATTCAGTTCTCCTTCTACATTTACCCACACATCATTCCGCAGCACCTTCATTTTTATATTGTTACTTTTCAGGTAATCGCCAGCTCTACGGTATATTTTTTCCTCTAATTTTTTCCACTCTTCGATAGTGATTGTTCTATCTTTCCATTTGAAATCCTTTATAAGTGCATTTGTTTTTTGTATGCCAATACATTCGAAGAGATAATGATCATTGCTGTCCGAAACCTTTAGGATTAATCCGGGCAAACCACCCAATTTCCAGGGGCCGAGGTTTACAGGTATGTCAGGCGCAAACCAAGCAGTATACCTTCGTCCCCTGAATTCAACGCTTGCATGCTGACATTTATATCCGGCAACTGTTTGTGTATCGGTAGTTATTTTCCATTTCAATTTCGGAATTGTTTCATTGTAAGTGTACACATTATCCGAGTAAGGCATCCGGTTGGTAACTCTCAGGTTGTTTTTAGTTCTGAAAATCTGATAAGCCTGCAACCCGGGATCGTTCAGGGGCACATCTGTTGTTTGCTTCGACAGTTTGGTACAAACAGAATCATTCAGATATATCAATTGACTATAAAACTTTGAATAATTCCGGCCTACCTGCAACACCATAACATCACTTATCCGGGTGGTGCGTTGTAAAGTGTCGTTCAAATAGGAGAGCTTATAAGTAACTTGCAGATTGGCTGTGTCTACAACAGCAAATTTCGAAACATCTAAATGGGTAATCACCATAGCAGGTTCCCCATCAAAAGCATAAGTCATATTTTGAGCATGACTCACAAATACAAACCCGCAGGACAAAACAAGTAATAATTCTTTAATTTTCATATCTTTATAATTTATGTATCTGCCCCCTAACCCCCTAAA
This sequence comes from Paludibacter sp., assembly GCA_034926015.1. GTDB lineage: Bacteria > Bacteroidota > Bacteroidia > Bacteroidales > Paludibacteraceae > Paludibacter. The sequence continues at coordinate 20,865 of JAYFRI010000263.1, forward strand.
GGGGAATAGAGAGAAGTTTGATAATGTGCAAATAAGTCGAAAGTCGAAAGTCAAAATTCGAAAGTAGCCGTGTGTCAAATTATTCAGAACCCGAAACTCAGAACCCGAAACTGATTCTTTCCTCAAATCTTCAAATCCTCAAATCTTCAAATCCTCAAACGAATCTCTGCAACCCGAAACCCGGAACTTGCTTATATCAGTTTAAATTTGATTTTAAACAACAGGCATGCCGGTCGTATTTTGTAATTGTTGTAGTATGAATTTATCCCATCGAACGAAGAATATATGTATTCATCCGTGTTCAGAATATTTGTATAGCCCAATGATAAAAATGCTGATTTTAAGGTGTAATTGAAGTGTATATCGGCAAAGAATTTGTTCTTTTGCGAGGAATTATTGATGGCAGATAAGTAATAGTGCTCGGCAGAAGTTGTCAGGTAAAAATTACGCGCGATATCACATCTTAATGTCAACTGATGGTTCAGGGTGTTTATTTCATTGTTGTACCCTGTATTATTTACCGTCACTTTCGTGTCATTCCACAGCAGTTTATATTCAAGTCCCATTGCTTTTGAAACACTCAATGAACTTTTCAGCTCCACATTAAAATTGGATTGAACAAATGCATTCATGTTCCCCTGACTGGCTTGTTCTGCACTGTAATTGCTGTAACCGGCCTTCAGTGCCACTACAGTTTTCATAAAGTCGAAGCCTTTGCTTAGCTGCGTGGTGGCGCTTAGTTGGCGGGGACTATTGTTGTATGGCAATACTTCGTAAAGCATCATCCCCTCCCGAAAGGATATATTCTGAAGCGTATTTTTATTATTTTCACTGTAGTATAAGGCTATATTTCCAAAAAACATTTTCAGCACATCTTTGTACTGCCATACTACACTCAGCTTATGTTCATGATTTTCGGACACAACTCCACGATTGTGTTTCATGGTCATATAGTCGGTAAAATAGTAAGCCGTGAAGGCATCGCTCAATGCACCATAGCTATTGTCGAAATTGTAACTCAATGACAGTTCAGAGTTAAAACCTAATTTACAGAATAGATTTACAAACGGATTTAAATGAATGCGATGAGCAGGATCAGGTTTGTTCTCTGAATTTTGAATATCGAGATACACGTAATAGGCAGGAACACCCCAATAGAGCTTAAAAGATGAACGCAAGAAACTAAACAGCGGGTATATTCCGCTTACCGTTTTCAGGCTTGTGAGTTGGTTTACTGTGGAGTCGGGAGATAAAACGGGAAGTGCACTCAGGCCGCTTTCCTGTTCCACATCAGTGGTTAAGCTTTTGTAGGTAAGATCAAATTGTCCATCGACTTTAAGCACCACCGTGCCTAACTTCATCGAAAGCAGCGAACAACTGTTTTCGGTGTTAAATTCATTCACTTGTGCGTCCTGAAAAACATCACCATCGCTATAGCCCGACAACAACAGAAGCGGTGTGATATGCATGCGTTGAGGCGACGAACTGAACTGCTGATGCGAATTGACAATAAAAGACTTGCCATTCTCTTTTACCTTTACATAATGAAGTGAATTTTGGATATTTATGTTCTTTTGTTCCAACTGCTGACCAAACATCTGCTGTTGGTTGTCGATGCTGCCGCCGCTTTTTTGCCAACCATATTCTATTTCCGACACATTGTTCATGTACACCGTTTTTGTGTTTTTATTCAACAACAACGCCGCAGTTACCCTGTCGGTGTTCTGAGTTGCATTTGCATTTTCGCTAACTGTTATTATGCTGTCGTTGGACAAAAAATACTCCGAACGGGAATATGCTTTTTTCGTTTCAAAATCATTTACATAATTCAAACTAAAATTAAGCTGTTTTTCGTCCGTGTTTTTAAACAACTGATTCACGGAGACTGTATTTGTATTGTTGAACAGGTAACGGTTTTCGTTGATGAATGGTGCGGAAGGCATTTTTACGGCAAGAAGCGGCTCGTCGGTGATTCCCCGGCTTGCAGAAAAACTATTTAATTCATTGGTGATATTACGTCCCGAATTATTCCCTTTGTAAACACTTATGTTTTGGTATTTCTTCCCAAAGAACAATCCCGTCAGCTCATTTTCCCACAGCAAAGGTTGCGCTCCTATGCCCAGCTGCGCCAGTAAACCGAAGGTACCTTTCGAACCTTCTTTCAGCTTAAGGTTGATGGCCGTTTCGTTGGCCATTGTGCTGTTATTGTCCAAAGCTTTTATCGGTTGATGATGTTCCAACACCTGTACTGTAGCTACATCTGCTGCTTGTATGTTATTTGTGGCAATACCGTATCGTCCCTGAAGCAAATCAAGATTTTCGATATAAAACTTATTGATTGGTTTTCCGTTGTACGAAATTTCGCCACTCTCCTTTACTGTGATTCCCGGCATTTTGCGCAATACATCGCCTATTACCTGATCATTCCCATTTTTAAAACCTGAAACAAGGTAATTCACCGTATCCTTTTCACCCCATATCTTTTTTGACTTCACAATCACTTCCTTCAACTCCATCTCTTTCTCAACAACCTTAAAATTGACTGTCGTTGTGGTACGGGAAACATTTACTGACTGTTTCAGAATATTAAAACCCGAAACACTTACAATAAGTGAATCGGAACCGCCCTTGTATTCCAAAGTATACATTCCATCGTCATTCGGATAATCGTATGCCAAAATGGTGGCACCGTTGGCAGTCTGTAAAGTCAAAGTTACATCCGGATAAATCTCGTTTTTGGCATTTGTGATTTTACCGCTTATCTTCACCTGGCCGTATGTACTGAAGCAGGTAATCAGGAGAAGCAAAGGCATTGTTAGCCCTTTTATTTTATTCAGTTGAACAAAATAAAACTCCTCTGGGAATTGATACTTATACATTTTATAAATAAAATACACTAAAATTGATAATTGTTTTACACATTGAGATAAGAACACAACCTTGACAACACGTTTTGTATGTCGACTTTTGAATATCATAAAACCGATCAGCTTTGTACTTTAACAAATCCATCAATCTTCTGCTATTTGAATAAGTATACATTAAATATTATTGTTAAACTACAATCTCCTTTATGATTTAAACTACTATAAAACTCGCAAAATAGTTTAAATACAATATGTTAAATTTCTACGGATTCACATCTAAAATAATAATTAAAATGAGGGTGATTTTTAAACACCCTCACATTTTTTATGGCTCTGTCGGCAGTTCTGGTTTAGCCTTACTCTTGGATGACCAACTATCATTAGTAGAATCTTTTCCATTTGCTTGGCCGCATGCACATCCACATGCACCACCAAATATTTTATTCATTTCTTTCTTATTCAACTCTTTTCTATTTATTGAATTTAATTTTATTAATTTCATATCTTATAATTTAATGAATCATCCTACTCTATCAAAGCTTTTCGGTTACCGCTCTTTTTTTTACGCAACCCATAAGCATTTCGCTAAATGAGATACGTCCATCTTGTCTGCAAATGCTGCCAGACTTATTGGAATTTAAATTTTATTTTTACCTTTACGGCGCCTTCTTGTAGTGTTAGTGAGTAATCAGGTTACTTGGTTTAAAAAGCTGCGAACTTTTCATTAGCCTTGCAAGAAGGCTTTTTATTGCGAATATAAGGTGGCGAGCCTCATAAACTCATTTTAACTTTTAACTTTACAATATTAGTAAAAAATATTTTCATGCCTACTCTAACAAAGGTCTGACAAGCACAAAAAAAAATATTGTATTCCCTTCAGGCCTTTCAGCACACAAGCACAGAGCACCAACTGTGCCGGAGTGCAACACAAGGTAAAACTCCGGCACGGTTACTTACATCACGATCAGCATAAGAGGTTTACAATACTCGGAAGTACCTGCAACAGTTACCACCGCACTGCGGAACCAGTATTTGCTAAGCGGCACAAGCCCTTCAAGTTCGGCCGAAGCTTTTGTTGTGATCTCAGCTGTGGTCCACTCACTTGTGGCTTCAGGAACTTCGCCCTTGTAATACTGCCATATATACGACCTTGCTCCTGCAACAGCTATGTGGCGAAGCAACACCGAGCCTGATCTCTCGCCATGTTCGGCACTGAATTCAGGTCGTTCCACAGGTGCAGGTTGTTTGGCCAGATCAAAACCCGCACTTAATATCACAGCGCTATCGCCATCGGCAATGCGATCCACATAACGGGCCATCTTACGCATAAGATCTACCCATTCATCTTCAGTCTGATGCATCAAAGCTGTTGCTTCTTTTCCGCCACTCATAGCCGCCACACTACGCGTTTCGAGCAGTGTGTTTTTAGCCTCCAACTCCTCAATGCTCACATCCGGTGTTGCAAACTTAGGGTTTGCTTTCACCTTTACAATAACATTACGTCCGAACTCAATTTTTTGAGCTACTGATAAACGTACAAAATCCAATACAGAATGGTCTTTTTTCATCTTTTCACTACTTTTTAAATTGAACTTAATTATTAAAACAAAACATTGTATTTAAACGATGTTCCTGCTGCTACGCCCGAACATACCCATTTTTGCACACTAGCTCTAACTGTTTAATGTCAGTTGCTTTTTATTCTATGTCAATTGCTTTTTATCCTATGTCAATTGACATACAACTTTTGTCAACTACTTTACATCCTATGTCAATTGCTTTTCTTCTTTTGTCAATTGCTTTTTACTTTTTGGTAACTGCCCTTATAAAAATCATTGTTTTATTAAACCGGCAAACGACTCTATGACAATATCATTTGCCGGCTTAAGTTGGGTTAGGTCAAAAAAATCGCAAATTGTAACTATCACTATATCAATTTGAGCAATAGCAAAGAGGAGAGCTTAAATGGGTGAGTTTTTTTGTTTACTGAACAATTAAACAGTCAATAAATGTTCCTGCAAACTTAAACTCATCAAATCAAGGCTCTACCCATATTGTTTTCTCTTTACCATCAGGAGTAGTAATGGTTATCCAATATCCTCCTTGAATTTTTTTCATTTGAGAAACGTCCAGTTTCTGAAAACTTACTGCATCATTTTTTACTCTTTTCATATTACAAATTTAGAAGTGATTGATGCAGCAATAATACAACTAATTCTTTTAACTTTGTCTCACAAAATCCTCACAAAGTTCTAACAAGGCTCTAATATTTCTCATAAATAAATATAATCATATGTAAATATGTGTATTTTTTTGTGTGCAGAATTGAATATTTAAATGACTAATGACATTTTCTAATGATTTATTTTGTACTTTTGGCAATGTTAAAACCAATCGCCAAAAGCAATTACGAAAGAATATTAGAACTTTGTTAGAAACTGTAAGCGCTTGATCGTACCGGAATCGAATTTTAGTCATTTTTGAAAAAAAAACATGAAATATGAAATCGATAAACCCTAAACAAATTTATTACATTGCGGCTATCTGTTTGTTACTGATTCTAGGGGCTCAGTCCTACCTTGTCTATGATTATTTCCAAACTACCCATGCCGGTTTGATTCGCGAATCGGACACTATTTTAGACGAGGTCTTTAAAAAAGATTTGAATGCACGAAATAAAAAGTTTGACCATCTAATCGGTACAGATACCATTACTATAATTCCTCCTCCAAGAAAAGAAAACACCATTAAAGTAGACATTAGTAAAGCAAAAGAGCTGAAAGGCAATGCGATTGGAGCGTTTCAATTAGCTATAAATCAGATCATAAGCAAAACGGTACCTATGCAACTTACAAGCATAGATAGCATCGCGGGCTTAGTTCTTACATCAAGAGATATCAATACAAGCTATAATATAAAAATTGTTGATCCAAAAGCTGACACACTAGTGGACCAATCTAAAAAGGATATTAAACCCTCTGTTTTTCAAATACAATCCAAAAGTTTGATTTACAACTATGAAAATAGCAAGGCACTACAACTTGTAATGGTGAATCCTTTTGGTGTTATTATCAAGCGTATGGGGTTGATGTTGATCACAACACTTGTGCTCTCCATTATCTGCCTGCTGGCTTTCGGTGCTCTACGCCGTATACTGGCAAAGCAAAAACAATTGGTAGCTTTTAAAAACGAGTTTCTGAGCACCATTGCCCATGAGCTGAAACGTCCGGTGGCCAGCCTGTCGGTTCAACTGGAGTGTATGTCCATGCCTGCTTACAGCGGAAACCCACAGCAACAAGAATTATTGCTCAGCAGATCGATGAATGCAACAGCTGAATTGAATGACACCATCAATATGATAGTGGCTTTGTCCAAGTTGGAAGAAGGGTTACTCACATTGAACAGAGAAGCTGTAAACCTTACACAGCTTTTCGATAAAA
>JAYFRI010000374.1:0-17767 GCA_034926015.1 Paludibacter sp.
TACCACCGTGACCGCGGAAGTTACGAGTAGGAGAAAATTCGCCTAACTTGTGCCCTACCATATTTTCGGTTACATAAACGGGGATAAATTTATTACCATTGTGAACTGCAATTGTGTGACCTACAAAATCAGGTGAAATCATTGAAGCACGAGCCCATGTTTTGATCACGGTTTTCTTACCGCTTTCATTCATGGCTAAAACTTTTGTTTCAAGCTTCAGGTTGATGTATGGTCCTTTTTTTAATGAACGGCTCATATTATTTACTTAATTTTTTCGATTATTTTTTCTTTCTTTCAATAATATATTGACTCGACTGTTTTTTAGGAGCACGTGTTTTGTACCCTTTAGCTAACAAGCCTTTGCGAGAACGTGGGTGTCCACCTGATGCACGGCCTTCTCCACCACCCATGGGGTGATCAACCGGGTTCATAGCTACACCACGAACGCGAGGACGACGTCCCAGCCAACGTGAGCGACCTGCTTTACCTGATCTCTCAAGTGCATGATCTGAGTTTCCTACAGTTCCGATAGTTGCTTTACAAGTTGAAAGTATTTTACGAACTTCGCCTGAAGGTAACTTGATAATTGCATATTTATCTTCGCGAGAAGTTAACTGAGCAAAAGTTCCTGCCGAGCGTACCATCGCGGCACCCTGACCCGGACGTAATTCAATGTTGTGAATTATCGTACCCAGTGGAATATTTTGCAAAGGTAATGAATTACCTACTTCGGGAGCAGCAGTTTCTCCTGAAAGAACTACCTGACCAACTTGCAAACCGTTTGGTGCAAGAATGTACCTTTTTTCCCCATCAGCATAAAACAACAAAGCAATACGTGCCGAACGATTCGGATCGTATTCAATTGTCTTTACTGTTGCGGGAACACCGTCTTTGTTGCGTTTAAAGTCAATTACTCTATATTTCTTCTTGTGACCGCCACCAATGTAGCGCATGGTCATTTTACCATCATGGTTACGACCACCGGATTTTCCTCCGCCTGTTACAAGAGATTTCTCTGGCGCACTTGCAGTAATTGTGTCGAATGTGCCAATAATCTTGTGTCTCTGCCCCGGTGTTGTGGGCAATAATTTACGTACAGACATTTATTTATTTACTATTTTAATACTCACAATTTACCATTTACGCTCTTTACTGAAATGTAATGCGTAAATGTGTAAATTGTAAATCATTTTTTAGATGTTGCTATAAAAATCGATTTGATCTCCTTCTTTTACTGTAACAATCGCTTTTTTATAAGCTGATGCTTTTCCGCTGATAACACCGCTTTTTGTAAAACGGCTCTTCATTTTTGGAGCTACAATCAGTGTATTTACTTCTGTTACAGTTACATCGTACATTGCCTCGATTGCCTGTTTAATTTCAATCTTATTAGCGTTTTTTTGAACTCTAAAGCCATAGCGGTTCAGTTTTTCGCCCAGCTTAGTCATCTTCTCTGTAACGATTGGTTTTACTATAATTCCCATTTCTGTCCTCCTTATGCTTTAAATATTTGTTCAATTGCTGCAACCGAATCTTCAGTCAACACAAGCGACTTCGCATTAAGCACCGCGTAAGTGTTTAATTCCGAAACCGTTACAACATTCACTCTTGCTAAATTACGAGCCGACAAATATACGTTTTTATTTGCAATTGCTAAAACAATTAACGGTTTTTTATCAGCAACTTGCAAACTTTTTGTCAAAGCTACAAATTCTTTCGTTTTCGGTGTCTCGAATTGCAGGTTTTCAACAACTGTAATCAGGTTGTTAGCTGCTTTGTATGACAAGGCCGATTTACGGGCAAGTTGTTTTACTTTTTTATTCAGCTTGAAACTATAGTCGCGTGGAGTTGGACCAAACATACGGCCTCCGCCTACGCGAACACCTGATTTGATATCACCCGGACGTGCACCACCTCCACCTTTTTGACGACCTAATTTGCGGGTACTACCCGACAACTGGCTTCTGCCTTTTGATGAATGTGTTCCCTGACGTTGGTTGGCCAAATACTGTTTTACATCTAAATAAATAGCATGGTCGTTTGGCTCAATACCGAAGACTGCATCGCTTAATGCTACAGTTCTACCTGTGTCTTCTCCTTTAATATTTACTACTTTCAGTTCCATGATTATTTATTAATGATTACGATTGAACCTTTAACTCCGGGTACAGAACCTTTGATAAGAATAAGATTGTGTTCCGGAATTACTTTTAATACCTGCAAATTTTGCATAGTAACCTGATCGCCACCCATGCGTCCACCCATACGCATACCTTTAAATACGCGTGAAGGATACGATGAAGCTCCCAAAGAACCCGGTGCACGCAAACGGTTATGCTGACCGTGGGTTGCTTGTCCTACCCCACCAAAACCATGGCGTTTTACAACACCCTGGAATCCTTTACCTTTTGAAGTTCCAACTACATCAACAAATGTATTGGCTTCAAACATTTCTACGGTGATAGCATCACCTAATTTGAATTCTTGTTCGAATCCTTTGAACTCAACCAAGTGTCTTTGAGGTGCTACTCCTGCTGCTTTGAAAATTCCGGCTTCTGCTTTATTGGTGTGTTTTTCAGTTTTTGTCTGAAAACCTACCTGTACAGCTTCATAACCATCAGTTTCAACAGTTTTGATTTGAGTAACAACACAAGGACCTGCTTCGATAACAGTGCATGGTACATTTTTACCATCGGCACTGAAAACGGATGTCATTCCGATTTTTTTTCCTAATAATCCTGGCATTTCAATTGTTGTTAAGACCCCTAACCCCTTGCGGGGGATCGGTCATGTTTATATAAAAATTATATTTACTTGATAAAAAGTGCTTCTATCACACTTTAATTTCTACTTCTACGCCACTTGGCAATTCAAGTTTCATCAACGCATCAACAGTTTTTGCTGTAGAGCTGTAAATGTCGATAAGACGTTTGTAAGAACAAAGTTCAAATTGCTCACGTGATTTTTTGTTCACGAAAGTTGCACGGTTTACAGTAAAAATACGTTTGTGAGTAGGAAGTGGAATTGGACCACTTACAATAGCACCTGTTGCTTTCACTGTTTTTACGATTTTCTCGGCTGATTTATCTACCAAGTTGTGATCGTACGATTTCAGTTTAATACGAATTTTTTGACTCATGTCGATTTTATTATTTAATTATTTGTATTTGCAAACCGGATAAGAGTCATTCACTATCCGGTTTTGTTTAAAACAGAGTAAGACAACAGACGAATGCCTGTTGTCCTTACTTATTTTATAAAAGTTCTACTTTACCTTTAAATTCAGCAACTACTTCTTTAGCAATTGAATTTGAAACTTCAGCATAATGATCGAATTCCATTGTAGAAGTTGCACGACCCGAAGTGATAGTACGTAAAGCGGTTACATAACCGAAAGTTTCGGCCAATGGGACTTTTGCTTTTACGATTCTAGCGCCTGTACGGCTCGATTCCATTCCTTCCACTTGTCCGCGACGTTTGTTCAAGTCACCAATTACATCACCCATACTTTCTTCCGGTGTTACCACTTCCATTTTCATGATAGGTTCCAACAGAATTGGTTTTGCTTTGGCACAAGCTTCTTTATAAGCCATTTGAGCACAAATTTCGAACGACAACTGATCCGAGTCGACTGCGTGGAACGAACCATCAATCACAGTAACTTTCAGTTTATCAAGAGGAAATCCTGCAAGCACACCATTTTTCATGGCGATTTGGAAACCTTTCTGAATAGAAGGGATATATTCTTTAGGAATGTTACCACCTTTTACAACATCGATAAACTGCAAACTTCCATCGAAATCTTTATCAGCTGGTTCAACACGCACTACAATATCAGCGAATTTACCGCGACCACCCGATTGTTTCTTGTAAACTTCACGGATTTCAACTGCTTTCGAAATTGCTTCTTTGTACGACACCTGTGGACGTCCCTGATTAATTTCAACTTTGAACTCACGTTTCAGACGGTCGATAATGATTTCGAGGTGAAGTTCACCCATACCACTAATAATAGTCTGTCCTGATTGCTCCTGAGTGTGTACAGTAAACGTTGGATCCTCTTCAGCTAATTTAGCCAATCCCATACCCAATTTATCAAGGTCTTTCTGAGTTTTAGGCTCTACCGAAATACCAATTACCGGTGCAGGGAAGTCCATCGATTCCAATGTGATCGGATGATTCTCGTCACACAGTGTATCACCGGTACGAATATCTTTAAAACCAACACCAGCGCCAATATCACCAGCCGAAATTAATTCAACAGGATTTTGTTTATTTGAATGCATCTGGAAAATACGTGAAATACGTTCTTTCTTTTCGGTACGTGTATTATAAATATACGAACCAGCAGGAAGCTGACCCGAATATACACGGAAGAAACAAAGACGACCAACATAAGGGTCAGTTGCAATCTTAAATGCCAAAGCACACAAAGGTTCTTTTGCATCAGGATGACGAACTGTATCTTTATCTTCGAAACGAGGATCTTTACCTACGATTTCGGGAGTATCCAACGGGCTTGGAAGATATGCACAAACAGCATCAAGCATTGTTTGTACACCTTTATTTTTGAAAGATGAACCACAAATGATAGGATTAATCTCCATCGAAAGGGTTGCTTTGCGAATAGCCACTCTGATTTCGTCTTCAGTTATTGTTGAAGGATCATCAAAGTATTTTTCCATCAAAACATCATCATACTCAGCAATGGTTTCGAGCATTTTGTCTCTCCATTCCTGAGCTTCAGCCACTAGGTCAGCAGGAATTTCTTCCACATCATACTGAGCACCCATTGCTTCGTTGTGCCAAAGGATAGCTTTCATTTTTACCAAATCAACTACACCCTTGAATTTTTCTTCAGCTCCGATTGGAATCTGAATAGGACAAGGATCAGCACCCAATACAGCTTTCACCTGACGTACAACTTCGAAAAAATCTGCACCTGAACGGTCCATTTTATTTACGTAGCATACACGGGGTACATTGTATTTGTCTGCCTGACGCCATACTGTTTCAGATTGAGGCTCTACGCCACCAACCGCACAAAGCGCCATTACAGCACCATCAAGGATACGAAGCGAACGTTCAACTTCTACTGTAAAGTCAACGTGTCCCGGAGTGTCGATGAGGTTAATTTTATATTTATCACCTGCATAGTCCCATGAGGTGGTTGTAGCAGCCGAAGTAATTGTAATTCCACGTTCCTGCTCTTGTTCCATCCAGTCCATTGTAGCAGCACCATCGTGCACCTCACCAATTTTGTGAGTCAAACCTGTATAAAACAAGATACGTTCAGACGTAGTTGTTTTACCAGCGTCGATATGCGCCATGATACCTATATTTCTGTTGTAACTTAAATCTCCTTTAGCCATTTGTCAACTATTGAATTTCTTTTTTATAAATTTATAATTATTTCGACTTAGAATCTAAAGTGAGCAAATGCACGGTTCGCTTCAGCCATACGGTGCATATCTTCTTTACGTTTGAAGGCACCACCCTGATTGTTGAATGCGTCAACAATTTCGGCAGCCAACTTATCGGCCATCGAACGTCCCCCACGTTTGCGTGAGTATAATATAAGATTCTTCATTGAAATTGATTCCTTGCGGTCAGCACGGATTTCGGTAGGAACCTGGAATGTAGCACCACCCACACGACGCGATTTAACTTCGACAAGCGGAGTAATGTTTTCGAGGGCTTTTTTCCAGATTTCGAGTGGAGATTTTTCTTCGTTCGGAAGTTTGTTTTTCACAACTTCGAGCGATGAATAGAAAATGTCGAAAGCAGTTGATTTTTTGCCATCGTACATTAAGTGGTTTACAAATTTTGTAACCATCGACTCATTGAAAACAGGATCGGGAAGGATCAACCGTTTTTTTGGTTTCGATTTTCTCATTTTTAATAAAATTTCCGTTTTTGTTTTGTTTGGTTGCTTTAGTTCCGCTTCAACGATTCCTCTGAATCATTTACTCAACCTGTTCATCTGCTACCTTTAAAACGCAAACAAGTGTTTAAACTTGATTTTGTTAATCTTTTTGTTTGTTTGAAAAGAGAATTCCCTTAACGGAACTCAGAGCTTATTTCTTTTTACCACCTTTTGCTGGTGCACCTTTTGCGGCTACAGCACCTGCTTTAGGACGTTTTGCTCCATATTTCGAACGACGTTGTGTACGACCGTTTACTCCCGCTGTATCCAGCGTTCCACGAACCACGTGATAACGTACACCAGGAAGGTCTTTTACACGACCACCACGTACCATTACGATAGAGTGTTCCTGCAAGTTGTGTCCTTCGCCCGGAATGTAAGCATTCACTTCTTTTTGGTTAGTTAAACGTACACGAGCAACTTTACGCATTGCTGAGTTCGGTTTCTTAGGAGTGGTAGTGTACACACGAACGCAAACACCACGACGCTGTGGACATGAATCCAATGCAGGCGACTTGCTTTTGTCGATGAGTTCTGCTCTTCCTTTTCTAACTAATTGTTGAATTGTAGGCATCTTACTTTGTTTTTATTACTTTAACTACTTAATTTTCTGACAAGATGGTTTTTCTCCAAATTGGGTTGCAAAGGTAAGAATAATTTTTTGAAATACAATAGCGACTCACCAAAAATTTATTTTCACAGAAACAATGTAGCTTCAAAAACAGATTTCCGATTGCATTCCACGCTTACCGACTCATACATCTTGCAAAAAAACTGAAACAAAATTCAAATAGTTAAAAATATAAACAAAATTCAAATTCAAAAAATATTATTGTCAAAGTGACACTATCTAACAAATTATTATTACATTTGCACAAACATTGAATTTACAGAACTTAAAAATGCAGTCTAAAATTTTCACTAAAAGCTAATCACCCGAAAAAGTCATTAAACTATATTATTTATGCTACAAAAACTTAAAACAATTACGATCCTACTTTTAGGAATATCATTCAGCGCATTTGGTCAGAACAAATATGCTGTTTACCTTGATGAATCAAAACCAATTAACGAACGCGTGGAAGATGCACTTGCCCGCATGACACTGGAAGAGAAAGTAGCCATGTGCCACGCTCAATCAAAGTTTAGCTCAGCCGGCGTACCACGACTAGGAATCCCTGACTTTTGGATGACTGATGGACCTCATGGCATCCGGCCCGAAGTGCTTTGGGACGAATGGTCGCAAGCAGGCTGGACCAATGACTCGTGTATTGCCTTTCCGGCACTCACCTGCCTGGCTGCGACCTGGAACAAAGACATGTCATTATTATATGGTCAGTCTATTGGTGAAGAAGCCCGTTATCGTAACAAAAACGTTTTGCTTGGCCCCGGGGTTAATATCTACCGTTCACCACTGAATGGTAGGAATTTCGAGTACATGGGTGAAGATCCGTATTTAGCAGGCCAAATGGTAGTTCCCTATATTAAAGGAGTTCAGCAAAACGGTGTGGCCGCTTGCGTTAAACATTTTGCTTTGAACAACCAGGAAACCGACCGATACTCAGTAAATGTAAATGTAGATGACCGTGCTTTGTACGAAATATATTTACCTGCATTCAAAGCCGCCGTACAAGAAGGTGAAGCATGGGCCATTATGGGAGCATACAACAGATATAAAAACCAACAAGCTTGCCATAATCAGTATTTACTAAAAGATATTTTACGCGACGAATGGGGTTTTGATGGCGTTGTGATTGCAGATTGGGGCGGAACGCACAATACCCGTGAAGCTATTTTCAATGGACTTGATATGGAGTTCGGCACATGGACCGATGGACTAAAAACAGGCGCAAGCAATGCCTACGACAATTATTATCTGGCCAATCCATACCTTGAACTGATCCGCAAAGGAGAAGTAGGCACTAAAGAGTTGGATGAGAAAGCACGAAACATTCTGCGTCTGGCTTTTCGCACGTCGATGAACAAGAACAAGCCTTATGGTTCATTTGGAACTCAGGAACATGCTCTTGCAGGTCGTAAAATTGCAGAAGAAGGAATCGTATTGCTAAAAAATAAAAACAATGTATTACCAATCGACCTGGGCAAAACAAAAAAAATAGCTGTAATTGGTGAGAATGCCATCAAGATGATGACAGTAGGCGGAGGAAGCTCTTCGCTAAAAGCAAAATATGAAGTTTCGCCTCTCGAAGGCATCAAAAACAGAATCGGCACCCGTACCGAAGTTGTTTTTGCACGTGGCTATGTGGGCGATCCAGGTGGCAGCTACAACGGCGTTGAGACCGGCCAGAATTTGACAGACAACCGTTCGGCCGATGAACTTTTAAGCGAAGCGCTCGATGTGGCAAAATCTGCTGATTATGTTATTTTCGTGGGCGGACTGAACAAAAGCGAGTTTCAGGACAGCGAAGGTGCCGATCGAAAAGGGCTTGAACTTCCTTACAACCAGGACAAGGTAATTTCGGAACTTGCCAAAGCAAATAAAAACCTGATAGTTGTCAATATTTCGGGCAACGCAGTGGCTATGCCATGGATCCAGCAAGTACCGGCCATTGTTCAGGGTTGGTTTCTTGGCTCCGAAAGTGGAAATGCTTTAGCAGCCGTTCTGCTAGGCGACGTAAATCCTTCGGGCAAGCTACCTTTTACTTTTCCTGTAAAATTAGAAGATAATTCAGCACATTCGGTTGGCGAGTTTCCGGGAAAAGATGGTCAGGTACATTACAATGAAGGTATATTTGTTGGGTATCGCTGGAACGACAAACAAAACATCAAACCATTATTCGGTTTTGGCCATGGTTTAAGTTATACAACTTTTGAATACAGCAAGGTGACCGCCGACAAAAAGGAAATGACCACATCCGACAAAATCACTTTTACTGTAAGCGTAAAAAACACAGGCCATCGCGAAGGCTCTGAAATTGTTCAGCTTTACATCGCCGATCTGAAATCATCATTACCTCGCCCGATAAAAGAACTCAAGGATTTTGGGAAACTGACTTTGCAACCCGGCGAAACCAAGACACTTTCATTTACTATTGACAACACCGACCTGAGCTTTTTCGACGATGTAAAACATACATGGACATCTGAGCCAGGTGATTTCGAAGCGATAATAGGCGCTTCGTCGACAAACACAAAAAGCAAAATTGGCTTTAAACTAAAATAAGGTTCATAAAAAACAGGAAGCACTCGTTTAATAAGAAATGTGTACTTCCTGTTTTTTTTATCTGTAGTTTATGAAGGCATCTGCATTCATTTGCAGATAGAAAGAATTTACATTTCAAATAATTCAAAATATTAACCACAATTGCACAGGCATTTTTCTTTTCGTAAATTTGCCGCCCAAATAAAAAATTATAAATCTATGACAGCAATAGAATTCGTTGGTTTTTCGGCCTCACTCCTATCGGTATTGAATCAGTTTCCACAAGCAATAAAAGTTTTCCGTTCGAAAGACACACACAGCATTTCACTTTTAATGTATTGCATCGTGGTGGTATGTATCACTATGTGGCTTATTTATGGCATATTACTACACGATGCTCCTCTTATTTGGGCCAATGCTCTTTCGCTTTTTCCTATTGTTTACATTTTCGCTATGAAGGTAAAGAATACAGTATCAGGAAAAGACAAGCTGTCAATATAACAGACAATTACAACAAATTCAGACAATACAAAACCGGCTGTAGTTATTTTATACTACAGCCGGTTTTGTGTGGATTTATATGTCATCAAACACGAAAGTCGAAGCGCTCGGTGCGTGTTTTTTCATATATAGTACGATCGAAAGAATAAAGCCTAGCCGGTTTATGTGAAACTCCGGTTTGTATTTCGTCCAACGGAATGAGGTAGGCCATTTTATTAACCTTACGCCGATAGTTTCGTTTATCATAAGTAGTATCGAAAATAGCTTCATACAAACGCTGCATTTCGGTGAATGTAAATTTCTCGGGCAATAGTTCGAATACCAAAGGTTCATGCAACAAGTCGTAACGAAGTTTCTTCAACGCTTCGTCAAAAATATCATTGTGGTCGAACATCAAATCTTTAATCTCGTAGGCATTTACCCATTTCGCATCATCGATAAGGGTGCTGTTGTCCACATCACTCATATTGATGAGTGAATAAAAACCAATAGTAATGACACGTCCGTCAAGCAATCGTGGTTTCACCCATTCATAATCCTGAGGCCGACGCATCAAACGATTCGGGTCACTGAAAACCAAAAACTGTTTTACAAAAATATTTTCGAGTCCCGTCTGCTCTTTTAATATACGTGATGCCGTTTCACCAATTTCCTCATTTCGGCGGACATGGTTTCCGGGCAATTTCCATTCAAGTTGAATTTCTCCATCAATGGGAACAAACTCACGACGTACCAATACTTTAAGCACACCATCTTCGTGGCCGAAAATAACGCAATCCACCGATACACAGGCAAGCGTTTCGAAATTAGTCTCTGCTCCTTCCATTTTGTCTTTTAGATAAATCTTTGTCGCTCAAAAAATAAACACGGCAAAGGTAAAAAAAAATACCGAATTCGAAACTGATAGTGTCGTAAAAACACAATTAATATCATTCAAAGAAAAAAACAAGCTACTTAGTGTAAAATAAACACATTTTTATTTGGTCAATAAAATATTATAATATACATTTGCAGCATCAAACTTATTGTTAAGTTGACACTATAGTTTAATAGCAACCCAAATATCTGAAATACAATGAAAAAACTTACATTCATCCTACTATGCATCATGGTGCTTAGTGGCTGCTCTGAAAAAGTATTGCGAGTAGCCTGCGTTGGCGACAGCATCACCGAAGGCGCCGGCCTTCAGGTGCAGAGCAAAACAAGCTATCCTGTCATGCTCGATAGCCTGCTCGGCCCGAAATACAGCGTATTAAACTGTGGACGCAGCGCTACTACGCTTCAAAAGCAGGGAGATTTTCCGTACTGGATCAGCAAAGAATTTTCAAACACTTTCACTTATCGCCCCGATATTATCATTGTAAAATTAGGCACAAACGACACAAAAAGCCAAAACTGGCAAGCCGATCGATTCAAACATGATTATCAATCTCTTATCGACACACTTAAAACCATTCCGGGTCAGCCCAAAATATACTTATGCTTGCCTGTTCCTGTATACAAAACCGAATGGGGAATTAATGATTCAACTCTTGTAAAAGGAGTAATTCCGATCATAAAAGAATTAGCACAACACAACAAACTCACATTGATAGACTTATACCAGGGAATGTCGGGTCAACCGGAGAACTTTCCTGACAACATTCACCCTAACGAGCAGGGAGCTAAAAAAATGGCAAAAATTATTGCTGACAAGATAATAGGAAATTAACAGAATCATCCTACAAAAAGTCTGATAACCAAACCCATAGAACTTCAACAAAAAAAAACATTATATATCAACAAAACTAATTTTATATCAATGAAAATCACTCAACAAAAATGGACAATTTTCACTTCCGGCAGCAACCATTTGCTACGGTATGTACTGATAATGGCATTGGCTATTCCATTCAATTTGTTTGCACAAAAAACACTTATCAGCGGTGTTGTTGTGGATGATAAAAACGAATCGATTATTGGAGCAAACGTACTTATTAAAGGAACAAGTACAGGAACAATTACCGACTTTGATGGTAACTTTAACATTGAAGCATCACCCAAAGACATTCTGATAATTAGCTACATTGGCATGAATCCCAAAGAAATCACTGTGGGTTCAGAAAAGAAATTCAGAATAGTGCTGAACGAAGACACCAAAACACTCGATGAAGTAGTTGTTATTGGTTACGGATCGGTAAAAAAACGTGATGTCACGACAGCTATCACCACCATCTCCACAAAGGATCTTAATCAACGCCCCATTGTGTCGGCCGATCAGGCTTTACAGGGAAAAGCCGCAGGTGTGTCGGTGATTAAGCCGAACGGACTTCCGGGCGAAGGCATGGTAATTCGTGTACGTGGAGCAACCTCAATGAACTCGAGCAACGACCCGCTATATGTAGTTGACGGTGTGACGCTCGACAATATTTCATTCCTTTCGGCCAACGATATTGAAAGCATGCAGGTACTGAAAGATGCTTCTTCAGCAGCCATTTATGGTTCGCGTGCTGCCAATGGCGTTATTCTTATTACCACGAAAACAGGAATTAAAGGGAATGCAAAAATTTCGCTGAATGCCTATGCGGGGGTAACAAGCCTTACAAAACGAATCGAATCGCTCAATGTGGCTCAGTATCGCGAACTGCTTGATGATATGGGATCGACAACTGCTTTGCCAGCCACACTTACCGACAAAACAGATTGGTACGACGAAACTTTCCAAAGTGCACTCACACAGAATTATCAGCTTTCGATCTCAAATGCTACCGATAAAATAAACTACTATCTTTCGGCAGGTTATACAGGCGAGCAGGGAATTATCAAAGTCGCATTTTTCGAACGTTTTAATTTCCGTACAAACGTTGAAAATCAAATTCGCCCATGGCTAAAAATCGGCGCAAACGTTTCATATTCCGATTATAAAAACAACGGCATCGTGAGTGGATTGGGTGCCAACCGCGCCGGAGTGGTTCTTTCGGTTATCAACGCTCCTACTTACGCTCCAATCTGGGATGAAAATAACCCCGGACAGTACTACGACAACTTTTATGGCGTAAACATAACATCGCCTGTAGAAAACATGTCGCGTACAGCCGACAACAAATCAATCAACAACCGACTTGTGAGCACAGGAAGTGCTGAAATAACTTTCCTGCCAAAATTAAAATTACGTTCATCCATCACTTTAGACCGTTTGTATAAAAACAATACAAGCTTTCTCGATCCTGTAAAAACGGGTTACGGAAGAAGCACCGGTGGAATTGCTACAGACGAACGATCAGTTGGCTCTGTAATTATATTCGACAACATATTGAGCTACAATCAATCAATGGGCTTACACAACATTGATTTTATGGGTGGAACCTCAGGAACAACAAACAACTATAACAAATCATATGTAAATTCCCAATACTTTCACGATGGAAGCATTAAAACTGTAAACGCAGGAAATAAAGTATTGCAGGATGGTGGTAGTTTCGAATCGGCATGGGCCATGATGTCTTATGTAGGACGTTTGGCTTATAACTACGATGGTAAATATCTTGCTACTGTGAATATGCGTGTGGATGGTTCGTCGAAACTGAATCCCGATCATCGCTGGGGGTATTTTCCATCGGCATCGGCAGCATGGCGTATTTCATCCGAAAAATTCATGAAAAACCTGACCTGGATAGACGATTTGAAAATTCGTGGAGGCTGGGGACAAACAGGTAATCAGGCCGGATTGCCCGACTATAGCTATTTGCAGCGATTTGCAATTAACCGCGTAGACTGGACTCAACCAGGTAAATCAACTGCAACACCAACTATTACTCAGAACGAACTGAGAACCTCCGATTTAACATGGGAAACAATGACTCAAACAAATTTGGGACTTGACCTAACCATTTTAAAAAACAGGCTGACTTTTGCAATAGATTATTATTCAAAATATACAACTAATATGTTGATGTACGTAAGCCTTCCACCCGGAGCATCAACCGCTTCAACGATTACACGTAACGAAGGTGAAATGTCAAACAAAGGATTTGAATTCACAGTGAATTCAAAAAATTTCAATGGCAGAGACTTTAAGTGGTCGACAGACTTCAATATCTCAACAAACAAAAACAAATTAACAAAACTTGTTTTATCACAGGTTTACAATACAGCAAAAACAAGCGAAAACATTACAGAATTCGTAGTTAGAAACCAACCATCATATTCACTTGGAAGATTTTACGGATATTTCAGCGATGGCGTTGATCCTGAAACAGGAGAATTGATGTACAGAGATGTAAATAAAGATGGATCGATAACTGACTCGGACAAAGCCGAAATCGGAAACCCAAATCCTGATTTTACTTTTGGTATGACCAATATCTTCACATACAAAAACTTCGATTTAAGTATTCTCATTCAGGGTTCATACGGAAATGATATTTTCAACGCTTCGCGCATGGAAACAGAAGGTATGTACGATGCCAAAAATCAATCGACCCGCGTACTCGATCGCTGGCGTCGTCCGGGAATGATAACTTCCATTCCGAAAGCCGGTTATGATATGAAAATTTCATCTTATTTTATCGAGGATGGAAGTTTTCTGAGAGTTAAAGATGTTACGTTATCGTACAATGTAACTCCATCAAAAATGAAGAAACTCGGTATAACAAAACTACAACCTTACCTCACTGCATCGAACCTGCTTACATTCACTAATTATCTCGGTTTCGACCCTGAGGTAAATCAATGGGGAAACAGCGGAACGGTTCAAGGTATCGATTGGGGTACTTACCCACAAACCAGAACTTTCATTGTAGGATTAAATGTTGAATTTTAATAAAAAAAACGAATCAGATGAAGACAAAATATATATCAAAAATAGTTTTTGCAGGAGCTTTAGCGCTTACGGCTGCTTCCTGCTCGCTCGACTACGATCCAATTTCGGAATATTCTGAAAGAACATACGGGCAAACATCGAGCACCGACTCCATTAAATACAAAACCAGAGCCGAAATGTATTCGCAATACCAATCGTTGTATCAGAAGCTGAAAGAGCAGGAACATTGGTACCTGGATTTGACAATGATCTGTGAAACACGTTCGGACAATGCGTATGGCGGCAGTACCGGATCGCAGGTAGTGCCCATTGAGACCAACGCTATTGATGGAGGAAACAGTGTTTTAGCCCGCGACTGGGATCGCTATTTAGCAGATGTGGCTCAGGCAAATACAGTGATCGAAAACATTGATAAAGTTCCGGATGCATCGTTAACTGCTACCGAACGTCGACAATGGAAAGCCGAAGCAAAAATATTCAGATCTCTAGTTTGGTTTGACATGGTTCGTTTATGGGGAAATATACCCGTTGTAACAAAAGAAGGAACCGATATTACAGCTGAGAATATTGAAGAAGTATATCCTTTATATTATCCAAAACAAACAGCCCCAGCCGATACTTATGCACAGATAATTAAAGATTTGACCGAAGCCATAGATGATGCGCCTGCCAATAATGCGGGAGACAAAACAGTGCTTTCAAAATCGGTAGCAAAAGCGTTACTTGCAAAAGCATATGCTGAGAAACCTGCACGCGACTATACAAAAGTGCTTCAATACTGTAACGATGTAATCGCCGATGGTTTTAAATTAAATCCAAGTTTTGGAGATATTTATGCACTGAACTCAGCAGGAACAGACCTAAAAAACAGATCGACTGCCGAATCAATTCTCGAAGTCAACTTCTTCCCTGGTGGTGGAAACTGGGTGACCTGGATGTTTGGCAAAGACTTACTGGATCCTGAAGCCAACTTCTCGTGGGCAAAATGGGTAACTCCTACACGGGATTTAATTGCTGCTTTCACTGCTGAAAACGACAATATTCGTAAAAACGAATCTATTGTTTATTATCAGGCCAGTTGGAGCAATTACTACCCTTCGAGCAGTTATCCTTTTATGTATAAAATGCGTTCAGCGGTACATAGCATTATTAAAATGCGTTTTGCTGATATTTTATTACTGAAAGCTGAAGCATTGGCCAATTTGGATGGAGCATCAAACCTCGAAGCGGCCGAGACCATCGTAAATCAGGTAAGAGCACGTGTTTCGTTGCCTGCACTGCCCGCAAGCGTAAAAGCGTCGAAAGAAAGTATGCTGAATGCCATTCTGAAAGAAAGACGCCTTGAACTTGCCTTCGAAGGACAACGCTGGTTCGATTTGGTACGTTATGGAAAAGTTGAAGAGGTGATGAATACTCTAAACTCACGCGACAGCGGACGTTTACCGCTTCGCCGCACTTTCAGCGAAACTTCGTACCTGTTCCCAATTCCAACAACAGCGATTGATTTGAACACAAACCTTGTTCAGAACCCAGGTTACTAATTTTTATAAATCATTCAAATTCAATATGAAAAATATTATTAATTCAATTATATTCGGGCTGCTGATTTTCTTCGTAGCCTCGTGTCAGGAAGAAGAGTTGAGAGTTCATTTCCCTACTTCAATGCCTGTATTCGACAATGCTGTGGTAGCCGAAAACGCAATTACATATGGAGACTCAATCACTCTCTCGGTTGGTGTATCTGATCCGTTAACGCCACTTTCGACACTCGAAATAAAAGTAGTGGTTGGCGACGAAATCATTGCCACCGAATCAGTAAGAACAAAAGGCAACAGTGCCACTTATACTCAAAAATACGCAGTTCCTTTTGTGGCACATATGCCCCAAGGCGCTAAAGTGGAAGTTCATCTAAGTTCTATCAATGTAGAGGGAACTGCAAAAGATACGATCATTGAAAATACAATCGCATCGCGCCCTGCCATTCCAACAATTTACCTTGTCACTGCCACCAAAACAGTAGAATTAAAACTAACTGATGCTGCAAAACATATTTACACAGCCGAAGGTTTAAGCCTCGAAAATCAGGTATCGTTCCGTTTGGCAACCAAAGTAAACTGGCTCAAAAAGATTGATTGGGCAAATCCAGACAATCTGATTTTTGGTTGGATAAATGGCGGTGTAAACTTGATTGATGTTACAATCAACAACAATATAGTGAGCACCACAGGCGATGTAATTCAACTTGCAGATCCTACACTGATGGGATTCAAAAAAATCACACTCGATTTGTACAATTTCACAATTAAAGGTGAAGGCGATAAACTAATGCCTGCAACGGCGATGAATATAAACACTTTCGGGACAGTAGAACTTTCCTCAACCGACCACCTCAACGTCACCACAAAGGAAAGCTGGAAAAGCAACAAGATGTATCTTGGAAAAGGTACTGAAATGACAATCAGCAACCTGGCAGATGTAAGTAACTCTATGGATCCAACCTTCTTTGAAGTGACAGGAACAAATACAATGAAGTTCCTTGGTGAAACCGGAGTATACACAGTTTATTACCTGCCTCGCTTGAATTATGTATTTGTAGAACAAACGGATGCAGTATATCCAAATGCCCTATGGTTAGTAGGTGTTGGTATGGGACCTGCCAGAACACCGGGAGTAAAAACAAGCTCATGGAACTGGAATTCACCACTCGAATATCGTTTCTGCCGGAAAGTTTCTGAAGGTGTTTTCGAAACTGTGTTTTATGCTAATCACGAAGTAGATCCTACAGCTGCAGAACCATGGAGACTTACATTTGGTGTGAAATTTATGCACCAAAGAAACTGGGGTAACGAAGAAAGTTCGCAAAACTACGCTATGCCGAACAGCTATCTTTATTCGCCGTCACCAAACGATAAAGGTAATTTTAATGGTACTGCCGAGTTTGCAAATTTACCGGGCATCTATCGATTCACAATTGACATCAACAACAAAACAACCAGTTTTGTAAAAATCAAATAATAATTGTACCTTTCATCCATCCAAAAAGAACTGTCTTTTTGGATGGATTGTTATTTATATACAATGAAAAAACTCATCCAATTTCAAATATTAATCTCTGTATTTCTGCTGCTGCAATACAGCTGCAAAGATCCGGTTGTTATTGATCCTGACGATGAACCTCAGAAAAACGATTCGGTCGGTGATGTTTACGCCTGGCTAACAACCGGTAACGAAGTGCATCTGCTCAGCAAGCTAAGTCCGATAAATTTTTCAAAAGAAATCGGTGATTTCACAATTGTATTGGATACTGCTACCACTTATCAATACATTGATGGTTTCGGAGCTGCTTTAACCGGCTCTTCTGCGTATTTAATCAACC
>JAYFRI010000371.1:0-3569 GCA_034926015.1 Paludibacter sp.
CGGATTCATAGCCACCAACACATCGGCCTGGTCGCCGGGAGTATATATTTTTGATGCTCCTAAGTGTACCTGAAAACCAGAAACACCACCTACAGTGCCCTGAGGAGCACGAATTTCGGATGGAAAATCAGGAAAAGTTGAAATTTCATTGCCAAGAATAGCCGAAAGATTGGAAAAGAGCGTTCCCGTCAACTGCATGCCATCGCCCGAATCTCCGGTGAATCGCACCACAACGTTTTCCAATTCAGTTGTCTTTGTATTACTCATTATTATTAGATTAATTAAATTTTCTTTTACTACGAACCGACCTGTTCTTTTTATAAAACACGTTGATTTATACAACAATTAAAATTCTGCATTGTTCGGGGTACGAGGAAATGGAATCACGTCGCGAATATTCGTCATGCCGGTAACAAATAGCAATAAACGCTCGAATCCTAAACCAAATCCAGAGTGAGGAGCAGTTCCAAATCGGCGTGTATCAAGGTACCACCAAATATCTTTCGTTGGAACGCCCATTTCATCGGCACGTTTTTTAAGTTTTTCATAATCCTCTTCGCGCTGAGACCCTCCAATGATTTCACCAATTTTCGGGAACAACACATCCATGGCCCGAACAGTTTTTCCATCATCGTTTTGCTTCATATAGAAAGATTTGATTTCCTTTGGATAATCGGTCAAAATTACTGGTTTTTTGAAATGCTGTTCCACAAGGTAGCGTTCGTGTTCCGATTGCAAGTCGGTTCCCCAGCCAATCGGGAACTCAAATTTATATCCATTTGCCACTGCTTCTTCCAGAATCTTCACACCCTCGGTATAAGTCAGGCGCTTAAAGTCGTTATTCACAACAAAGTTCAATCGCTCGTACAATTCTTTATCGTACATGTTGCTCAGGAAGTCCAGGTCGTCCTTACAATTTTCCAGCGCCCAGCGAACACAGTATTGGATAAAATCCTGTGCCAATTGCATATTTTCTTCAATTTCGTTGAAAGCAACTTCGGGTTCTATCATCCAAAATTCCGAAAGGTGACGTGGAGTATTCGAGTTTTCGGCACGAAAAGTTGGACCGAATGTATAAATCGACCCCATCGACATGGCTGCTAATTCACCTTCGAGCTGTCCCGAAACGGTAAGACTTGCCTGTTTTCCAAAAAAGTCATTGGAATAATCAATTGAACCAGTTTCGTCTTTTTTCAAATCGTAAAGGTTCATTGTAGTTACCTGAAACATTTGACCGGCACCTTCACAGTCCGAAGCGGTAATAATAGGTGTATGAAAATAGAAAAATCCACGTTCGTGAAAAAAGCGATGCACCGCCATGGCCATGTGGTGACGAATGCGGAAAATGGCGCCAAAAGTATTGGTACGCGGGCGCAAGTGCGCAATCTCGCGAAGGAACTCAAGCGTATGTCCTTTCTTTTGTAAAGGATAAGTTTCAGGATCGGCCGATCCATAAATCTGAATTTCGTCAGCCTGAATTTCGACAGTTTGTCCTTTTCCCAGGGACTCAACAATGGTACCGGTAACACTGATACATGCTCCTGTAGTAATGGGTTTCAGGTATTCATCGCCAAATTTTTCATTATCGGCTACTACCTGGATATTATTTATAGTCGAACCATCGTTCAACGCAATAAAGCTTACGTTTTTATTACCGCGGCGGGTACGCACCCAGCCTTTGATATTCACCTGTGTACCATAATCAGTACGTTTTAATGCATCAACTATAACTGTTCTTGTCATATTTTTATTTTTATAAAAGAAGTTTTGTCTGATTTTATTCAAATACCGGACTGCAAAATTACTAAATTCCGCTGATAAACACAGCCTTTTAACTAGCAAAAAAGCACCTGAGAAATCTTTTCAGGTGCTTTTTTAGTTTATCTATTCTAAAATTATTTCTTTTTAAGCTGAGTCATACCGCCAATCATACTCATCGCACATCTGAACCCAATATCGTTGGCCGACTTATTTTGTTCGAGGAAACGGCGCGTCGATGGATTTAACCAGTAAACCCTGTCTTTCCACGATCCACCTTTGTAGATACGTGTATTATTAGAAACTACCGGGCGCAACACATCGGTGATATCAAATGTATCTGCAAGATTTACATTTGCATTACTCAGCGAGAAGTTTATTTTCGATTCGGCATCACCATCTTTAAAGTCTCTTACATCCAACACACTATCGTTCATTATGCGACCCAAAGCATCAATTTCATATTTTTCTCTTCCCAAGGCATCTTTTCCGGCTACACGTGGAGTAAGGTACACATTTCCACGGAATGAATTATATTCAGCCACATCAGCAAAACTTGTGGGGCGATAAACATCAAGCACCCATTCGTTCACATTACCGGCCATGTTGTACAAACCAAAATCATTAGGCACATAAGCATGTACCGGAGCTGTAATTGTAGCTTTATCGTTAAGACTTCCAGCTGTTCCCATCATATCACCACGACCTCTTACGAAATTGGCCTGCATCTGACCTCTTTGTTTCTTCTGCGGGTTACGCATTTGAGTACCCGACCATGGATAAATTTTACCTTCTTCAACAAAGCCTTCTTTGTTCGAAATAATTGCATAGGCTGCATATTCCCATTCGGCTTCTGTAGGCAAGCGAAAATCAGAGAACAAAATTCCATCCGACATATCTACTTTGCGATTAACAACAACAGCTTTTCCTTTTTGCTTTTTTGCAGCTTCGGGCTGATAACTATCCTGGATAAGGTATTTTTGTGTGTTGAACACAAAATTAGTTCTTATCGAATCGTAGCTCATATTAGGTATTTTTGCAAAGTCGGGCATTGCTATAACACCTGCTTTGATAAGTGCCATTTCGTTCACCCTATCGGTACGCCACGCACAATAGTCCATAGCCTGCTCCCAGGTAACACCTACTACCGGATACTGGTCGAAAGATGGATGCGTAAAATAGTTTTGCAGATATGGTTCGTTGTAAGCCAGCTCTTCACGCCAGATTTTTACATTTGGTTGTGCTTTCTGCACAAGCTCAGGTGCTGTTTTGGCAAAAACAACATTCATCCAGTTTGTATATTCGCGCCAATCAATATTCCTGATTTCATACTGATCCATTAAAAATGAACTTACAGTAATGCGTCTCCGCCTGTTATCGCGCTGAGCAGTAACAAATTCACCTTTTTCGCCAATGGTATATGAACCACCTTCGATGGCAACCATTCCATCAGGAATTTTACTTACAAACCCGGGTTTTACTGTGAATTGCATCCCCGCTTTTTCGTTATAGGACCAGCCTGTAGCCCGCGAAGTAACCTTGCTCGATTTTGTTCCGAAAGCAACCAAAACGCTTACTCCGATTAAAATAAATGCAAATTTTGAAATTGATTTTATAGTCATAAAAGGTATGAAATTTTATAAAAAATCTCTTTTAACTGTTTATTTTGAAATGCAAAAATAATCTTTTTTTCCTTATATAATGTGCAAAGCTGCTTATTTTTTACAGCATTAGCACAAAAACATCATTTATTATAACTCATTTTAGTTCGAAAACGTATATTTTTAATGATTTTTAAACTACTTCTATTT
>JAYFRI010000348.1:0-4824 GCA_034926015.1 Paludibacter sp.
TTTCGCTTCTTTACGGCGGACAAATAGTAAGATCGAAGCGAGTAAACACACAAGCGCACCGGCAAAGACCGTGGCTAAATATAAGTATTGCATGCTGCAAAGCAGTTATTGTATTTTAAATAAGGAAGAAATTATTTATCATAAGAAACGGACCAATACCCTTGAGGGGCACCCCACACCAAAGAAAATTTAGTTCGCAAAGATATAAATTCTGAAGGATTAAATTTGGTTTCAGTAACTGAAATTTTCAAAAATTTTCGGTGCCTATGCGGACGCCATTTCCCCGATAAATCAATAGAACTTGTAAATATGCAACATTAGTTTTGTAGAAATGCAACATTTCGGAGCCGTATTTTAAATACATTTGCATAGTTATTCCAGCAATTTGTTTGTTGGTAGTGTACTTGTGAAAAAGAACATTTTTCCCGACCTTTAGCTATGATGAAACGAGCAAAACAAAAAACTAATCTGCTTTCATTTTTAAAAGCACAGATAAATTTTTGTTTTGCGAGTTTCTTTTTTTGAAAGCCCGAACCATCAACACAAAGAAGACAAGCAATAAGCTGCCAATAAAAAAGGAGTACATGACAAAAAACACAAACACACAATATTTAAACCACATTAGATACATTAGGGCTTTGTTTGTGAACTCTGTCTGCTGTGCGCTTCATTAAACGCAAGGCTTTAATTAATAGCTATCGGGGTGAGCATTTACCATTAAAAATGAAAATAAGCAGTATATTAGTGGGTTTTTTATACAACATTGAAGTATTTTCTATTTAGTAATTGACAATTTAGCATTTAAAAGAAAATAAGCAGTATATTAGTGGCTTATTTATACGGCATTGTATTGTTATTATTTTTAAAAAACACATAAACAATAAATCACATGAAAAAAAACTATTTTCTACTTTTATTGGTTACAGTAGCCCTTCACCTGTTATCGTGCACCACGTATGAAGAAACAGTTTCTGACAATCCTTTCGATACAATTAGTGCAAACACTAACAATGCCCGCGACAAGATAGTTGTTATCAGCGATTTGCACCTTGGCAACGATTTGGCTTATTCTGAGAATGTAAAGCATCTGAAACGCCTGGAGGAATTCCTCAAAGAAGTACGTTCGTCGGCAACAGTGAAGGAACTTGTTATTGGCGGCGACATGTTCGACGAATGGTATGTGCCAACGCGGGTAGACACCTACGGTGGAGGAACACAAGCCGATTTTGTAAGGAAAACAGTGGCAGCCAATCAGCACATTTTTGATGTACTGAACGGCATTATCAAGGACGAAAAAGTAAGGCTCACCTATATTCCGGGCAACCACGACATGGGATTTACGGCTGAAAACGTAAACATAGCAATGCCCGGAGTGAACCAGGCCCGCGATGCCGGCAATAAGTATGGCGTGGGGACCTATCATCCTGATGGATTTACCGAAATTGCCATCGAACACGGACATCGTTACGATTTTTTCTGTGCACTGACTCCGAATGCCAACGAAGCCGATGCTCCGGGCTCGCTCCTTCCTCCGGGTTATTTCTTTTCGCGCATAGCAGCCAACTCGTTCACCGACCCTACTACACACGAAGCGGCTACCAAAGTGCACGAAGTAAAACTGAACGATGCGACTAATCCTGAACAATATACAAAATACATTTATTATAGCCTGTGGAAAAAAGTGATTCAGGATGTGATTTACGTGAAAGATAATTTCGGCGATCCTATTATAACCACTAAGGTAGGAAATTACACAAAAACTTATGCGATCAACGACATTCTTCCACAAAATAGTACGACAGATGGTAGCATTCAGATGAATTTGTACAACGGATTATTTACGCAAAGCAACTGGGAATCGCGCCTGAAGTTCAACAACGTAGAGGTTATGACAAAAATCAACGAAGCCCTGAAAGGCAGTCTCGAAACCGAATTTCTGGACGAACAGGCCAGCGTGCAGTATTTCAAAAATCCTTTGTCGAATGTGCGACTTGTGGTGTTTGGTCATACTCACAAGCCTATGATAAAAACATATAGCAACCTCAACGACAAAGCCTGTATATATGTGAACTCAGGCACCTGGGAAGACCAAAAAACACGCGATAAAAATGAGGCAATAGAACAGGACGGCCTGAAAATGCACTTTGTAGTAATTGACCCTTTAAAGTCAGATAAGAAAAGACTAAGCATAAGCTTGTATCAGTACCGATTCGGCAAACACGAGCTTTTAGATAATAAAGAGTTGGAATTGTAAAAGCCGAACAGCTTGCCCCCCTTAAACCTGGAACGAATAATGCCTTTACAGGCTTCGTTCCGGGCTTTTTATGCGTACAACTCCTTTTCGGGGAATTAGACTTAACACCGAAACAAAAAAGTTTTAATGCTGCATCCTCTACTCCTTGCCTGACGAAATATTAAAAGACATTTCATCGTCGTTGCATCTATCAATTAACTGCCGATCAACCGCATCCGTTTTAAACTTCGAAAAAGTCGGTTCAATCCTCAAAAAATACATTTCGGTAAGAATAACGCGCGAGAAACATGTTTTTAAACATAATTTTGTACCGTAAAAACTATACGAATACAAAACATGAAAGGAAAGATTATTTCAATAGCGGTGATGCTGTTGGTAGGCCAAATGACATTTGCACAAGAAAGCAAAATCACTGAACTGACCTTGCAGCAATGCGTGCAGATGGCAGTGGATAAAAACATAAATGTGAAGACATCCCGTATCGACAAAGAAAAAAGCAATTACAAAAAGGAAGAATCGCGTGCGGCATTGCTCCCGAAAGTAAATATCAGCGCTGGTTTTACCGATAATTTAGCGCTGCCAACAACAGTGCTTCCGGGCGAGTTCCTGGGAAAACCGGGCACCACTATACCTGTACAAATGGGAAGTCAGTTCAACACAAACGCCACACTGAGCATCAGTCAGATATTGTACAACCAAACGGCATTAACAGCTTTGAAGCTCACCAATAAATCGGTCGAACTAAGCAATTTGAGCGTTGAAAAAGCAAGCGAAGAAATTGCATTCGAAGTAGCCAAGCTCTATGCATTGGGGCAAACCACTGCCGAACAATCTAAATTGATCGGTGAAAACATAAAACGCACCGAACGCCTGAGAGATATTACTAAAATAATAGTTGAAAACGGGGTTGGCAAACAAGTTGACCTGGACAGGGTAAATGTAAATCTCGAAAACCTGTACACGCAACAAAGCAATACGCAGTTGGCACAGGAACAACAACTGAATATGATAAAATTTATGCTCGATGTACCGCTCGAACAAACGATTGTACTGACCGATACAGCAGCCATGCCGCTATTGGCGAACGAACCCATACTTCAGTCGGACTTTTCGGATCATGTGAATATACGCCTGCTCGAATCGCAAAAGGAGCTGAATGTCTTAAATAAAAAGCTGATTAACAACGGTTATTTACCTACACTTTCGTTGTCGGGACAAGCAGCTTATCAGGGACTTCGCAACGATTTCAGTACTTATTTCAAAAGTGGTGAAGCAAACAAATGGTATCCAATGGCCAGTGTGTCAGTCAACCTTTCGATACCGGTATTCGACGGATTCGAAAAGCGAGCCAAAGCGCGTCAGGCCACAATGGACCTGAAGAAAACGGAGGCTACGCTCGAAAGCACCAAAGAAAACTTCAGCATGAATTATAAAAATGCGCTGAACAATTATATGAATAACAAAGATATCGTCCGTCGACAAAAGTTAAATCTTGCTTTGGCCGAAAAGGTGTACAAAGAAACTGCGCTGAAATACCGCGAAGGACTTGCCGGCATGAGCAGCTTGTTGCAGGACGAAATGAGCCTGAGCAGTGCGCAGGGCGGTTACCTCACAGCTTTGTACAATTTCAAGGAAGCCGAACTTAAAATCATGTCGCTCAACGGAGGCATCAAACAACTGTTCGACTGATAAAGGCGCAGGCAAAGGCGGGGAACGCTGAACTATTCTAAAAAACTTCAATACAAAACAACAATAATACGGTATAAAAATGAAAAAGAAATCGATAATAGCAAGTATAACCACCGTTGGACTACTTGGAATTATGACATGGACACTGGCTTCGAACAAAAAAGCAATCGATAGCAGTAAAGAAGTAAAAACAACACAGAGCGATGTTACTGTCACAGTAGCTTCGGCTGAAATGACCGAAACAAACGGAAGCCTGGAACTTGTAGGTACTACCCAAGCCTGCAAAGAAGTGAATATTGCTTCGGAAAGTGCCGGTAAAATTGTTCAGGTAAATTTTAAAATGGGCGATTTTGTAACCAAAGGAAAAGTGTTGGCCAAAATAGATGATACTTACAAACGGTTGGCGTATGACAATGCAAAGCTGAGCTACGAAAAATGCAAAGACGATTACAACCGTAACATATCTTTGCATCAGGGCGAAGCTATTTCGGACACACAACTTCGCGACATTAAAATGGCTTTCGAGAATGCCTCTATACAACTTGAGAATGCAAAAAAACAATGGGACGATACTAAAATCACCGCTCCTTTCAGCGGCTATATCACAGCTCAGAATACCGAACTCGGCGCTTATGTCAATCCGGGAACTGTAATTGCCGGCATCGCCGATATCTCTGAATTGAAAGTAATTTTAGATGTGTCCGAATCAAATGCCTACGAACTGCGTGAAGGACAACAAGTGAACATAATTGCCGATGTAAATACCGAAGCCAACTTCTCAGGCAAAATATCGAACATTAGTCCCAAAGCAAGCGCTTCGCACACTTATCCAGTCGAAATTATTATTTCCAACAATGGAAAAAACAAACTGAAAGCCGGAA
>JAYFRI010000109.1:0-2099 GCA_034926015.1 Paludibacter sp.
TTGTTGGGCGGATTTATAATGCGCAACATAGGCCGTCGCTCTGCCATGTTTCTTTTCCTGACTGTTACTTTGATTGCAGCAATTTACTTCCGAATGCTTACATCTACTACGCCATCGGTAATGGCTTTGTACGTTGGCATCGGACTTATTTGGTCGGCTTACGGATTATCGACAGTAGGTATTTATACGCTTTCGATGGATGCAGTGCGCAAAGGACGCGAAGGAACTGATTTTACAATTCAGATTGTAATTACTCATATTGGTAGTTTGCTTATTGCCACCGGTAGTGGAAAAGTGGCACATGCTTTCGGTTACAAAGGATTATTTACGGCCGAAGCCATCGTCACGGCATTTACTTTTATAGTGCTGTTTTACGCTTTACCCCGTAAAAATGGTATTAAGCAATAAGAAGAATTGAATGTCGTCTAAATGAACAGATAATGTGCTGTTTATCGTCTTTATGTTAAATAATGCGAATCAGGGGTTGAAAATAATTCTATTTTGTTTAAAGTAAATTATTTCCCGTAGGGAAAGTATATCAATAGAAAATAGAAATCATCACAAATAAGTTCCCCGTAGGGGATAAAAAAAGATATAACATTAATGTCCTACGGACAATAAAACATTGAAACGTATTTATTCTATTGATATTGAAGTCCTACGGACTATTTTCAACTATAGATTCGCATAAATGGTAAATTGTAAATGACAAATAGTAAAAACCTAAATTCTCCGATAAGGACATTTAGACACCGATTTTTTATGATCCGACGGTTGTGGATGTATTTTTTCTGCTTCCGTACTTTTCTTAAAAATCAAAAATTACAACAATGAAAATATCAGAAAATCTATTTCAAAAATACAATGTTCCGGTGCCACGCTACACAAGCTATCCACCGGCAACATCCTTTCATACAGGTTTTAGTGGAGATGATTTTATCGAACAAATAAAATTATCGAACACTGCTGCACCCGAAAATATTTCAATTTACATTCACATTCCTTTTTGCACACAGCGTTGTCATTTTTGTGGCTGCAATACGGCTTTGTCGCAAAGCGAGGATCGAATAAAGAGGTATGTCGATGCTGTTATTGCCGAAATAAGGCAAATGGCCGCCTGTATTGATAAAAAACGGATGATCACGCAGGTGAGTTGGGGAGGTGGAACTCCTAACTCTATCGATTTGGCTTATGTGCGCGAAATAATGTCGGTACTGAAATCGGAATTCAGTTTTGCCGATTATGCCGAAATAGCCATGGAATGTAGTCCGGCTTATCTTGATTTCGAAGATGTGGATGTGTTGCAAACGATTGGTTTCAATCGTATCAGTTTAGGAATTCAGGATTTTCACATGAATGTTTTGGATGCCATCAATCGTCGTCCGCCGAAACATGATGTAGGCGAAATGCTGGCTTATATGAAAGCTAAAGGTTTTAAGGGTTTGAATATCGATCTTGTGTATGGTTTACCGTTACAAACTTTAGATTCGTTTGCCGAAAATATTGAAAAAACTATAGCTTTGCAACCCGACAGGATAGCCACTTTTTCGTACGCGCACATTCCCTGGTTTAATCCTGCTCAAAAGCTGATGGAACAACATCGCTTTCCTACACCCGATGAAAAGCTTAAAATGCTTGTATATGCCATCAACGAGCTTTCGAAAAACGGCTATGAGGTCATTGGAATGGATCATTTTGCGCGTATGGACGATGAACTGGCCATTGCAAAACACAACGGACAGTTACACCGCAATTTTCAGGGATATAACACCAAAAAAACAACGGGGCAGGTGTATGCTTTCGGTGCTTCGGGAATTAGTCAGTTGCATGGCTGTTTTGCTCAGAACATAAAGCAATATGATAAATATATTGAAGCCATTGAATCGGGAAAACTGGCCATAGAGCGGGGCTATTTGCTTACAAAGGAAGACATTATAATACGTGACACTATCAACGAAATTATGTGTAACGGCGTTTTACATTTCGACGAAATGGCAGCAAGATTTAATTGTTCGGTAGAGGAATTTATGCGTATCACAAAGTTTGATGTCTCTAAAATTACATCCCTGATCGATGATAAGTTATTGGAAATAAACGGG
>JAYFRI010000343.1:0-3919 GCA_034926015.1 Paludibacter sp.
CTGGCTCACGAAACGGGAAAAGCTGTTTTGTTGTCGACCCACGAACTGGACATGGCGCTACAAGCGGCGGATAGTATATGGTTAATTACCGCGACTATGGGAGTGGAATGTGGCGTGCCCGAGGATTTGGTTTTCAATGGAAGTTTCAATCGGGCTTTTGAGTGCGATGCTTATTATTTCAATCCATCCAATGGAAATTTTTCGATGAATTATCCGCTGACGAAAGAAGTTTGGGTGGAAGGAGACAAAACCCGTATATACTGGACTTTCAGGGCACTGGCAAGGGCAGGGTATCGGGTGGTGAAGGATGCCGAAGTCGTGATCCGCATTGAGAATGATGCATGGCTTGTGAACAACAAAAGGCTTTCGACAATTAAAAATCTTTTGAACGAACTGGAGCAGGTAGTGAAATAAGAAAAACGCAGTTGAAAATTGAATTCAACTGCGTTTTTTTTTTGATTATATGGTTAAATTATACACCTAACGAAGCTCTCACAGCTTCAATTTTTACGTTGGCAGCAGCATCAGCAGCATTGTAGTCGGCACGCGATTTCATTTCGCCACGCACTTCGATATAGAATTTAATTTTAGGCTCTGTTCCCGAAGGGCGAACCGAAATTTTGGTGCCATCTTGGGTGAAATATTGCAATACATCCGAGGTGGCAGGCATTGTCAATGCCGATACTTCTCCCGTGATTATATTTTTCATTTGCAGCGTTTTGTAATCTTTAATAAACACAACTTTCGATCCGGCAATTTCCAGTGGTGGCGTGTTGCGGAAGTCGCTCATCATTTGCGCAATTTCTTCGGCGCCCGATTTACCTTTGCGCACTACCGAAATGCCTTTTTCTTTTCCGTAGCCGTATTCAATGTAAATATCCTGCAATAATTCAAAAAGCGTTTTGCCATTGTCCTTGGCCCATGCAGTAATTTCGGCCATTAATGTACACGACGAAACAGCATCTTTGTCCCTGCAAAAGTCTTCGGGAAGGAAGCCATAACTTTCTTCGCCACCGCCGATATAGGTTTTAAGGCCTTCGTTTTCGCGAATGACTCCGGCTATCCATTTGAATCCTGTGAAACAGTCGAACATTTCCACACCGTTTTTATTGGCGATATCCTTGATAATTTCGGTGGTTACAATTGTTTTTACAATATATTCTTTTCCCTGCAAACGACCGAGTTCTTTCCAGCGTGTAATCAGATAATATACAAACAGCAGAGCGGTCTGATTTCCATTCACAAGTATCCATTCGCCTTTGTCATTTTTAATAGCAATACCCAAACGGTCGGCATCAGGATCCGAAGCCATTACAATATCAGCATCGGTGGCAATTGCTTTTTTTACAGCCATATCCAATGCCGCTGGTTCTTCCGGATTTGGCGAAATAACAGTAGGGAAATTTCCACTGATCACATCCTGTTCAGGTACATTGATAATGTTTGTAAAACCATATTCTTTCAGCGCACGTGGAATAAGTTTCACACCGGTGCCGTGAATAGGAGTATACACTATTTTAAGGTTGCTGTTGCGTTTGATAGCCTCTGGCGACAACGAAAGTGTTTTAATGGCTTCGATAAATGCGTTGTCAATTTTTTCGCCGATAATTTCAATCAGTTCAGGGTTGCCTTTAAATTTGATATCGTCCACCTTAGTTTTGGTAACTTCGGTAATCACGTTTTCGTCGTGTGGCGCAATCATTTGAGCGCCATCATTCCAGTAAGCTTTGTAACCGTTGTATTCTTTCGGGTTGTGCGAAGCCGTAAGTATAATTCCACTCTGACAGCCTAAATGACGGATGGCAAACGAAGCTTCGGGCGTCGGGCGCAGGTCTTCGAAAAGATAGACCTTAATACCGTTGGCAGAAAATATATTAGCCGATATTTCGGCAAAAAGTCGGCTGTTATTTCTGCAGTCGTGACCTATCACCACGCTGATTTGAGGCAGATCGGGAAATTGCGCTTTCAGGTAATTACTTAATCCCTGAGTGGCTGCCCCTACGGTGTAAATGTTCATACGGTTGGTGCCGGCACCCAGGATGCCGCGTAACCCACCTGTACCGAATTCAAGGTCGCGGTAAAACGATTCGATCAATTCGGTTTTGTCCTACGATTCGAGTAAACGACGAACTTCGGCTTTAGTTTCTTCATTGTATTTGCCGTTCAGCCATGTAGTTGCTTTTGCAATCACTTCGTTTATTAAGGCATTGTTTTCCATATTAATAATTGTTTGATGGTTTCTATATTGAGGGATAAAAATACAACTTTTGTTTTAATAAAAAAAATGCTTTAAATACTAAGTTGCCAAAGTATTTAAAGCATTCTTTAATCGGAATTTATTTTATTTTTTTACGTTCGGCATTTCAAGGCCATAACCTTTTTTCTTGTCTTCAGCTTTGAGCCATAATGCAAGGAAAAAAGCCACTACGCCCAGACTTGCAAAGATAAGCATCGGTACTGTGTAGTTATATTTTAGCGCTTCTCCGGCAGCAATGCCATCGGCTACGCCCGGATTCGACGTTTTGAGCGCCCAGCCAATCAACATGGGTGTAAGCATCAGACCGATGTTTTGTATCCAGAAAATAATTGAATAAGCAGAACCCAATACACGGTTGTCGACAAGTTTCGGTACTGAAGGCCATAAAGCTGCTGGTACAAGCGAAAATGAAATACCTAACAGAATAATTGCAGCTAAAGCCACCCCGAAAGTAAAACTAGCGGCTGGCGTGAGTGCAAATATCAGATGGCAAATAACCACAAGCATCGAACCGAGCATAAGCATAGTTCCTGCTTTGCCTTTGTTGTCGATAAACCAACCCAATAGTGGAGTGAGTACCATAGCGCCGATAGGGAAATAAGAGAATAATCCGCTGGCGTCGGAAGTGCTCATGCTCAGACGGCTTTCGAGCATTCCGGTCGCAAATTTCTGGAATGGGAAAATGGCTGAATAAAACAGCACACACAGTCCGGCTACTATCATAAATGTTTTGGAAGTGAAAATTGCTTTCAGATCGCTGACCTTGAATTCCTCTTCGGGATCAGCTGCATCGCGCGCCGAAGCATCCTGGCGTTCGAGGGTGCGATCCATAAAGAAGTACACGCTAAAACTAAGTAAGCCAATAAGTAACAACAGTGTGCCTACACCTACTGACATGCTGATACCACCTTGCTCGGCAAGTATCGGCGATAAGCGAAATACGGCAAACACACCCAAACGGGCAATGGCCATTTCGAGGCCCATAGCCAGTGCCATTTCTTTGCCTTTGAACCATTTTACAATTCCTTTTGATACGGTTACACCTGCCATTTCGACGCCACAACCAAAGATTGCAAAACCAACAGACGCCATTTTGGCCGATGCAGGGAACGATGGCCAAAAAGAACTCATAAAATCGTAACCAAAACCACCGGCATTAAATCCATCGCTGATACCATATAACTTAATGGAAGCACCTACAACCATAACCACTGCCGAAAGTACAGCAGTAAAACGTACGCCCATTTTATCGAGAATAATTCCGGCAAAAATCAGAAAAAAGGCAAATACATTCAGAAAATACTCCGAACCGGCTACCGACCCGAAAGTATCGGGTGTCCATTTCAGACTTTGTTCGAGCATAGTGCTCAACGGTGCCAGTACATCGATAAACATGTAGGCAAAAAACATGGTGCTGGCGAGCAAAATCAAAGCTGTCCAGCGGGCTACGGATGATTCACGCAGCGTTGTTGAAATTTTCTCAGTCATATAATTATTATTTGTTTATATTCCATTTTCGAAAAAGGAAAATGAGTGAAAATGATATTGAATTCTTATTGTTTTCAAATGCTTACATTATTAATGTAAATCATTTTTAGCTGTATGATTCAAACTATTTAAGTACAATAGCTGTTTTATCAGTACACTATGGAAGTTGAATTT
>JAYFRI010000044.1:0-5113 GCA_034926015.1 Paludibacter sp.
TGATAATAGGCGCTACCAACGAAACCGACAAACAAATACTGTTCACTTCGGATGCTTTGTACCAGCGCCCGGCCATGAAACGGGTGTATTATTCAGGATTTGTGCCCGTAAACGCTTACGACAATCGCCTTCCGGCATTGAAACAACCACCTTTGGTACGCGAAAACCGCCTGTATCAGGCCGATTGGCTGATGCGATTCTACGAATTTAAAGTAGATGAAATTGTGGACGATAAGCATCCTGATCTGGATTTGGAAATTGACCCGAAACTTAGCTGGGCACTGCGGCATCCCGAATACTTTCCGGTAGACATAAATAAAGCCGAATACAGCCTGATTCTTCGTGTTCCCGGCATTGGTGTGAAGTCGGCCAAGCTGATTGTGGCTTCGCGACGCTTCACCCGACTGAAATCGTCGGACCTGAAAAAAATGGGAATTGTATTGAAAAGAGCGCAGTACTTTATTAGCTGTAACGAATTATCGGCTTTCAATGTGAACGAAACTTCGCCGGAGTATGTGCGCCTGAAACTGACAGAAAAGAAGCTGACAAAGAAAAATTCAGCACCACTACAACAAACCACCCTGATTTTTCCTGATTAAAAAAAGGAGAATGTTATAAAACAGCTTGCAGAATTGTCTCCAAAATACTGTCCGAATGTTCGGAAAGTACAGTTCACCCCTCAGCGGAGCTTTCCGGTAGTTCGGACCTTATTTTTAGTCCCTAAAGTCTCTTTTTTACACTATCAGGCCAGTATGCAAGCGATACAAATGCTGTAGAATTTTGATTTAACGCTTTCGCTACGCGATGTCATTACCACAGGTTTCTCGGTTCCCTGCAACAATCCACCCATTTCGGCGCCACCAAACAACGAAATACCTTTGTAAAAACAATTGGCGCTTTCAAAATTAGGGAAAATAAGAATGTCAGCATCGCCGAGCACAGGAGTAGCTACATTTTTTATCCCTCCGCGTTCGCTGTCGAGCGCCAGAAAGATATCCAGCGGTCCATCCATAATTACATTACCGAATTCACCTTTGCGCCATTCGTCCATGATATCAAGATAATCCTGCATATAATGAATTTTGGGATTGGCTACCTCGGTTGCATGAATTAAAGCCACTTTCGGTTTTTCGATACCAAACTTATGGGCCGAAGCAATGGCATATTTTATCATGGCAGTGCGTTGGCGCAAGTCAGGCGAAGGTATTACAGCCGGGTCGGAAAAGAAAACAAGCTTATGATAACCCGGAATCTCAAGCGCAGCGTTATAGGTCAACACATTCCCATGAGGCAATAGTCCTTTTTCTTTGTCGAGAATAGCCCGAAGAATAATATCTGTATTTACAAGCCCTTTCATAAGTATATCGGCTTCGCCCGATTTTACCATGCGCACAGCTTCGAGCGTGGCCTCTCTTACTTCAGGAATATCAATAATATGAATGTAGGGAGATAAAACATGCTCTTCGAACAGGTGCGGAGATTCAATGGCCGCCACATCGCCAATTAAAAAAGCTTCAACAATGCCTGCATCCACTGCCATCTGAACGGCATCCAAAGTATGTGAGTCCACAGCATTTGCAACAGCTATGCGCTTGCGTTGCTGCACACTTTGAAGGTGGGCGGTAAGTTCGGCAAACGAAGAAATTGAGCTCATAATACGGTTTATTTATCTTATTTATGCAGAAATGTAACTTATTTTTTTTATTGCAACAACAAAACAAACCCTACTCCCACTCCATTATTAATGCTTTGTTTCTCATGTTTTTAGTGTAAACTTTAAACTTGATTTGAATTGGTTTTTAAATATTTGTTTTTAGATGAATTTTCATTTTATTTGTGTCAATTTATCACTTTAGTTGTTTTCGTTTTTTTTATTTTTTTTCATTGAAAAAATTTGCCAATGAGATAAATGTGACAATTTGCCAATGTAACAATATGCCGATTGCAGCGAAGGTCCAGGGCAATGTATGTTGAAGTGTGTAATCGTGTAATTGTAGAACTGTTGAATCGTTCAATCGTTCAACTTTCCTGTGCCTGCGCCTTCTCTGACACGAAACACGAAACGCGAAACAGTTGAATTGGCAACTATTTTTCTTCCTGTTTAAAGGTTTTTCAACAAAATTGAATACATTTGCATACTGATATTAAACGGAGTACGGCATGAAAGGATTCATAAGCAAAATTGGTCTGTGGAAGGCGATAGCTTTCCTGACCGTCGTTATTTTTATCTTCTCTTGCACTTCGTGCGATCCGGAAGATATAAACATCGGAACCAAAATTGAACTCGGAGCGGTGGAAAACGTCACCAACTCTAGCGCCGTTATTGTGGCTTACGTCACCTTAGATCCCAATACTCCGGCAGCAGCTTTACCTCTAGCGGTAAATATTCAGTATCAAGCAGTTGGTGGTAATTGGAAACAGGTTGAGAACCCTCCGGTTGTCGGTTTCGGCAATAAAGTGAAAG
The DNA here is from genome assembly GCA_034926015.1 of Paludibacter sp. Classification (GTDB taxonomy): domain Bacteria; phylum Bacteroidota; class Bacteroidia; order Bacteroidales; family Paludibacteraceae; genus Paludibacter. The sequence continues at coordinate 2,465 of JAYFRI010000044.1, forward strand.
TAACGCAGGTGATTACCGGTTTGGAATTAGGCACTAGCTATAATTTCAAAATCAGTGTTCCGGCATTTACCTTGGTAGAAAAAGCCGGTACTTTTAAAACTTTAGCCGCGAGTATCAGATTAGGTTCAGCTGAAAAAATGACCAAAACCTCAGCTACTTTAGTAGCCTGGGTAACCGCCGATGAAAACTCAACGGTATCGTTTCATCACCAGGCCGAAAACGAAGCTTGGCAACACTATACGTTACCAACAAGCTTCAACGGTTTAGAACCCGTTAAAGTCACGATGGATTTATCCGCTTTAAAAATTAATACTAACTATATGTTTTCAGTTAGTATGAAAAACAAAAGTGGTGAGATAAGTAGTGATACAGTCTCCTTCCGCACTTGTGCGGTTTCCGATTTCGATGGCAATGATTATCATATCGTAACCATTGGCAACCAAGTATGGTTGCAGGAAAACTTCAAAGGCAAACACTTTGCCAATGGAGACGTAATTCCTAACATTACCGATCAATCCGAATGGGAAGCTATGAAAACTCCGGCTTATTGTCATTACGATAATAATCCGGCTAACACTGAGGTTTACGGAGCGCTTTATAACTGGTATGTGGCTTCCGATCCTCGTGGCTTGATAGTTGGTTATCACACATCATCGCTTGATGAGTGGACCGCTTTGGCTAATTACCTCGGTGGCGCTGCCGTTGCCGGTGGTAAAATGAAGGAAGCTGGTTACGAGCATTGGATAGCACCCAATACGGGAGCGACCAACAGTTCGGGGTTTACGGGATTACCTGGAGGGACACGCAGAGAAAAGTTTAGTAATTTGGGTGATGGAGGTGTTTTTTGGTCAACAACTGTGGTCTCTGGTAGTAATACTTTCTTTGCACCAGACCTAGGAGAAAGTGTAAGTTATATAAGGTTGGCAGGTGATTACACCTTTAGGGGTAATAGTGTTAGACTAATAAAAAATTAAGTTCAAAAGGGTATTCACAATGAATACCCTTTTTTATTTTTCTAAGATTTGCTATTATAGGCAAAAAACCATATTTGTACATTGTCCTCTTTTAAGGGGGTGAGCGCAGCAGAGGAGTTTGTTTCGCCTCTACACTTCAAACTTTTCGCCAACACAATCATTGTTTTACTTTCTAAATACATATTCTAAAACATATTTTTAATCTTTTTATTCAAAATAGTAGTATCTTCAAAAACAAATTGCTACATTCGCACGCGCTGTGGATATTTGCTATCAAAAAACATGTTAATAACCTTATAACATTAAGAGTATGGATCAAAATCTGATTTCGGCTTCGATTAGCCCCGAGGAGTTAATAAGTATAAACGAAGCAATTAAAACATTGAAAGAGAAAATGCCTTTTTTGTCGACCCTGCAAAAGGCTGAAATTGGCGGACTATTTAAAGTAGGAAACAATTATCAACCATTTCTCGATCTGGCAAAACAAGTGAAAGATGCACATCCCGAAATTCTTTCGGGTGTATTTAACAAGGACGAATTTGATAAAGATTATGCACTTTTCAAAGCCATTCAACCCATTGGTCAGCAAATAAACCAAATAAACGAAGGTTTGCAAAAAGCAGTCATTGCAGTGGGCAGCGATTCGTTGGACGAAGCTTTGGAAATTTACGCAGCCGTAAAACAGAACAAGGACAAAGTTCCGGGACTTAGCGTTACGTACGAAGCTATGGCCGCCTTCTTTAAACGGTCTCGTATCAAATCGGCTACAACATAAAATACAATAACCGGCAAATAACCCGCGGCCATATGTCCCCGACACTATTCATTGAATGTCGGGGACATTTTATTATGTCCTTTACACATAACGATAAGTCTCCGACACATAACTTTATGTCTCCGGGACATAATGACGAGTCTAAGTCAGTCAACATTATGTCTCCGACACATAATGATAGGTCTCCAACACATAATGATGGGTCTAAATCACTCAACGTTATGTCTCCAACACATAATGATATGTCTCCAACACATAATGATGGGTCTCCGGGACATAATCACGGGTCTAAATCACTCAACATTATGTCTCCAACACATAATGATAGGTCTCCGTGACATAATCACGGGTCTATTTAGTCGAGCCTTAAAAAGCATATAACATATAAATTACAAGTAAATTATCTTTAAAAACAATTGTTTCTATCTGCAAGTTTTAGTATATTTGATGCGTAATTCTTGCAAATAAATTATGTTGTTCCTGTTGCACCGTGCGAAGCCTCTGAGTTAGTTCATTTTCGGAATAGGATTGGAGAGAGCGGAATAGAATTGATTTTAAAGGAAAGCATTCGTGTTAATGGAAATGATAGTAATGATTCAACGGCCAGCATTGACACTACTGTTCAGGAAAAGAATATCACTTTTCCCACAGATAGCAAATTGCATCGAAAGATTATTGACAAATGCAAGAAGATAGCAGAGAAAGAAAATCTGCCAGTTCGTCAAAGCTATACACGGACATTAAAGAAATTGAGTTTAGATCAACGCTTTCGGAATCACCCGCGCAATAAGTGGAAAGCCAGAAAAGCCGATAGAAAAGAAAAAACGATTGCAGGCAGATTAGTTCGTGAGTTGGAGCGAAACTTATCTCCCGATTCCAGGTATCAATCAGATATTGATT
>JAYFRI010000267.1:0-8370 GCA_034926015.1 Paludibacter sp.
ATTGAACGAAATATCAAACAGCTTGAGATTGAACGCGAAGCTATAAAGCGTGAGAATGATGAGAAGAAACTCGAACAACTGAATGCTGAAATAGCCAATCTGAAAGAAGAAAGCAAAGTGCTTCGGGCTAAATGGAGCAGCGAGAAGGCTTTGATCGACAAAATTCAGCAAGCTAAAATCGAAATTGAGGACCTGAAATATCAGGCCGACAAGGCCGAACGTGAAGGCGATTACGGTCGTGTGGCTGAAATTCGTTACGGAAGAATCAAAGCGCTCGAAGCTCAGATTGACGATTATCAGTCGGAGCTATCTGGCATGCAGGGAAGTCATGCCATGATAAAGGAAGAAGTGGACAGCGAAGATATTGCCGATGTGGTAAGCCGCTGGACAGGCATTCCTGTAAATAAAATGCTGCAAAGCGAAAAGGAAAAGCTCCTGCATCTCGAAGATGAACTGCACAAACGTGTGGTTGGTCAGGACGAAGCCATTCAGGCGGTAGCCGATGCCGTGCGTCGTAGCCGTGCCGGTTTACAGGATCCGAAACGTCCCATTGGTTCGTTTATATTTTTGGGAACAACGGGTGTGGGTAAAACCGAACTCGCCAAAGCGCTGGCCGAATACCTTTTCGACGACGAAAATATGATGACGCGTATTGATATGAGCGAATATCAGGAAAAATTCTCGGTAACGAGACTCATTGGTTCGCCTCCGGGCTATGTGGGCTACGACGAAGGTGGTCAGCTTACTGAAGCCATTCGTCGCAAACCGTATTCGGTGGTGCTTTTCGACGAAATTGAAAAGGCGCATCCGGATGTGTTCAATGTGTTGCTGCAAGTACTCGACGATGGCCGTCTGACCGATAACAAAGGGCGTGTGGTAAACTTCAAAAATACGATTATCATTATGACTTCTAACCTCGGTTCAGGTCTGATACGCGAGAATTTTGAGCGAATCAATGCCGCGAATCATGATGAGGTGATAGAAAAAACCAAAAATCAGGTATTCGAATTGCTGAAACAAACCATTCGTCCTGAGTTTCTGAATCGTATCGATGAGCTCATTATGTTTGCGCCACTCAACGAATCGCAGATTGAGGAAATTGTACGTCTGCAAATATCGTTGATACAGAAAACACTGAAAGAAAACGGCATCGAACTGAAGCTGACCGAAGCAGCCATTCATTTTATTGCCGACGAAGGTTTCGATCCACAATTTGGTGCACGACCTGTAAAACGAGCCATTCAGAAATTCGTACTCAACGACCTGAGCAAGCAGCTTATTGCCGGAACAGTGCGGAACAACGAGGCCATTACAGTGGATTATGACGGGGAAAAGCTGGTGTATAGAAATTAAGACCCCTAACCCCTAAAGGGGAATTTGAAAACAATTAGGATAAGGGTTTCACTTTGAGTGAAACCCTTATTTACTTGTAAATTATTCTATTGAAATAGTAAGGTAATCCCGAAGGGGTTGAATGTGATTAACCACGGGTGAAACCCGTGGAATATATAACATCAACACATACAAAACCCCGACAGGGGTTTAATACCATAACAGCTAAATACCATAATGTCGTTATTAAACCCTTTCAGGGGTCTGTTACATTCATATACATATTTTCCATGCATTGCATACATGGCTAATCACATTCAACTGCTACGCAGTTAAAATATTTTTATAACATTCTTGAAACAAGAGTAATTAAGAGTATTAAACTAAATTGAAATATGTATATTTGTAATTAAAAAAACAATTTGCTTGTATTGGTGTAAATCTTTAAATTATTTTCCCATGTCCTCCAAATTCTCCCTCGCCCTCACCACTTTTGCAAACAGTTATAATTGTTCGCAGTCGGTATTTAGTGTATTTGCGCCGGATTTCGGCATTAGTAAAGATTTAAGTTTGCGGTTGGCTGGTCCGTTCGGGGCTGGCATTGCCCGCCGTCAGGAAACCTGCGGCGCAGTAACGGGTGCCTTGCTGGCGCTTGGACTGAAATACGGAAAGGGCGAAAGCGGAACGGATGAAGACAAGAAACGTGCTTTTGCTGTGTCGCAGGATTTTATAAAAGATTTTGAAGCAGAATTCGGAAGCATTGTTTGTCTGCACCTGCTTGATAATAACTGCATGGATACCGAAGAAGGCGCTGCTGCTATTGCAAAAGAAGATATGTTTCGCACGCGTTGCACAAAATATGTGAAGTTTGCAGTGGAGAGAACGGAAGAATTGCTGAACAGATAGGAACAAACGGTTTTTGTTATTCAGCTTTAACCATTTCAGCATTTTTTATATTTTTGCTCATCTATCATTAACCCATTACATCCAATACTTATGTCAACCAATCACCGTACCATCAAAGCCATGCTGTACCCGAATCCCATGAAAAATGCCGACGGCAAGTACCTGGCTCGAACCACTAAATACAGCAGCTACAACATTCAGAGCATTTGCGAATCGTTGTGCAGTAAGCCGGGAACAGGACTTCAACTCGAAACAATAGCATATCATGTAAAGCTTTTTTTAGATGAAATGATGGAAAAGATTGAAGACGGCAATAAAATCAACACCGGATATTTCACTGCGCAGGCTCATGTAAAGGGTTCGTTCGATTCATTGGCCGACGATTTTGATGAAAATAAACACAGTGTGGACATTGTGTTCAGCGCTGGACATTTTGCCCATAAAGCAAAGAAAAATTTAAAGGTTGAGATACAGAGAACAAAGCCATATAGCCTCAGAATATGGACAATTACCGACTTACAAACCAAACAACACACCGACAAACTTATAGCGAACCGGATATTGGTGATGCGTGGCGATAAAATAAAAATTACCGGCGACAACCCTTCTGTGGGATTATATCTTCGACACAACGAAACCGGCAACGAAATTCATTTTCCCCCAACGGTATTATTTGCCAACGGTGATACAAAACTGGAGCTGATTGTTCCTCAATTAGCCGCCGGAAGCTATCAGCTAAAGGTAACTACACAATACGCCGGCAATGGCAAACCATTAGCCCAACCACGGAGCTACACTTACGAACATACCCTATACGCTGACTAGTGAATGCAAGGATGCCTGACAGTTACCTGTCTTGCTACTTCACACATACCAATCAACCACATTGACAGGCACCTGTCAGGGTAAGTGTAATTAAGCTGATAGCGGGGAGCGTGTTAGTTAGTGTGGCAACTGCAATACAGCTACGCTAACATTAGCGCAAATCACAGCTAATCAATCCAACTGCTGTCCCAGTTCGCACATCTTAAGCAGGTGTTTCTTCCGAAAAGCTTCGGTAGAGTTTTTCAAAGGTGCTATATAAGTTACTTTGACCGGATTCACGCCACAGAACTGAAGCGTACCCCTTTTGAGCTGATTGATGGCAGGCTTGCCCATAAACAGGCTATTGAACCACGATGGGCTATCGGCAGTAATAATCAGTCGGGCTGATTTTCCTTTCAACAGTTTGTCAGGCAATGGTTTTCCTTCTACCGGCTGATATGTAATGCCCGGCAGGAAAGTGCGGTCGATAAATCCCTTCATAATGGCCGGACAACTGTACCACCACATAGGAAAAAACCAGGCTATATGATCGGCGGCTTTCAATTTTTCAATCGCTTCCAGCAAATCAGGTTCAAGCTCTGTTCGTTGCTGATAGCCATGCGTCAGATTAGGATTAAACTGCAAGTCGGCAATATTGATGATACTTATTTCAGCATTATTGTTTTTTGTAGCACCTTCGAAGTAGGATGCCGATAAAGCATAGCTATAGCTGCTCTTCTCCGGATGTCCGTTAATAATAAGAATTTTCTTCATATTTGTATAATTTATATATCTACCACCTAACCCCCTAAAGGGGGAATAAGACAGGGACTTTGAGTTTTGTTATTTTATAATCATCTCCTTGTGTGTCCTGATTTTTAATCCCGGTCATAGGAGTTTCATATTTGTATTTTTTGATCTATAAATTTGTCAGCCAGCCATTTTAATCCTCCAAATCAATCGTCACTCCTTCCCGCTCCAGCAAAGCTATTGACTTTGAACAAATATTCCGGGTGCAGATAAGCGTAACCTCCATTTCGGGGATTACGCTTTTAATTTGGGCTGCAATGGCTGCAATTTTAAGTGCATCTTTTTGGATGATACGGCTTTTGATCACTTTATAAATGCCTATGCGATTGTTGCCAAGCTCTTTGAGTTGAGTCTTTGACGATAATCCGTAATAGCCCGGGGTGGTTTCCATTGGTTGTTATAATTGAATGCAAAGATAGGATATTTTTAATAATTCATGTGAATCAAGAGTTGAAAATAGACTGAAAGTGACTTAAAGCATAAACAGCATATCCTTGGCGCTTACGGGAGCTATACCCTCAAGCTTGAAAAATTAAGCCTGCGTGCCGGCTTGCGCCTCGAACAAACCAAATCAATTGTAGAAATGGCAGACACCAGTTTCAGTCCCGATTTCACCAATCTGGTTCCGTCCATTAGTATGACTTATCGGTTTAGCCCGTCGTCAAATTTACGTTTGGGCTATAACCAACGAATAAGCAGGCCGAGTATATGGTACCTGAATCCGTTTTACGACGATTCGAACCCTCAATCTATTTCGCAGGGAAATCCGAACCTTGACGCGGAAATAGACAACGCTTTCTCGCTCAATTACAGCAACTATAGTCCAAAACTAAACTTCAACCTGAGCCTTTACACGTCGTTTACACGGAATTCTATTGAGCAGATAAGTCGCCTGCTCAACGATAGTGTTGTGTATACTACTTATAATAATATCGGGCTAAGCAGCACCACAGGCTTGTCGGCTTATGCTAACTGGCAGCCTACGCCCAAAGTACGCTTCTACGGAAATGGCTCAACAGCTTACACCGATATGAATACAAATGACGGCTCAGGATTAAGAAACAGCGGTTTCCGTTATAGTTTTTCTGCCGGAACACAATTTACACTTTTTGCAGATATCAAGTGGAATACAAATGGTGGTTATTATTCACCGCAAGTTTCTTTGCAGGGAAAATCGAATGCTTATTATTATTACGGCACTTCTTTATCGCGCGATTTTCTGAAAAAGAAACTAAATATTTCAGTCAATGCACGTAATTTCATTGAAAAACAAATCACTTATTCAAGCTTCACAAAAACAAGCACATATCGCAACGAATTTATGATGTTCCGTCCTGCCCGTAACTTTAGCCTCTCGTTAAGCTACCGTTTTGGGGAAATGAAAGAGCAAATTAAAAAAGCACAACGCGGGATAGAAAACGATGATGTAAAAGGCGGAGGAGGTCAGTCGACCGGTGGCGGACAATAATCTATGTAATAACGTGAAATGGCATTCAATACAAAGGCTTCGGATCACAAGGGTTCGAAGCCTTTCTTTCATTTGGGAGATATAAGAATTGGTTTGTAACTGAACCAGTCACTTCAAGCGAGGACGTCACTTAGAGTGACACCCTTGCTCTAAATTGTAAAAAAACGGATTTTTCAATCTTATGCCTAATTCTTATACTCAGCCCCCTCAAGAGCTGTTGTACTTTTGCATTATCAAATTAAAAACAAAGTATAACAAATAAAAAAGTAATCAGTATGAAAAAAGTTTTATTCAGCATCCTTGTGATGTCGCTCTCATTAGCAGTTTCGGCTCAGCAGCAATCGTGGACCAACGACCCTGCTCATTCCCGTCTTGGTTTTGTTGTAAAACATCTTGGCATTTCAAAAATCAGTGGTAGCTTCAGCAATTTTTCGGTAAAAGTAATTACCACCAAAGCCGACTACAGCGATATGAAAGTAAGCGTTACCGCCAAAACTGCAAGCATCAACACGGGTGTAGAAATGCGTGACAACCACCTTCGCTCAGCCGATTTTTTCGAAGTTGAAAAATATCCCGAACTGACTTTTGTGAGTACTTCTTCAAAAAAGATTTCGGACAAGAAATTCGAACTTACAGGTAACCTTACAATGCACGGAGTGACAAAGCCTGTAACGCTTGCTGTAGATTATTACGGATCGGTAGTGAACCCGATGAATCAAAAGGAGACATTTGGATTTCACATTGCCGGCACACTGAAACGCACCGAATTTGGTATTGCTCCTAATTTCCCCACTCAGGTTGTTGGCGACGATATCAGCATAGTTGCAGATGCTGAATTTGTGAAGGAATAACTTTTGAAACAAAAAAAACACTGAACACTAAAATGTGAATTGAAGCGAGGGCGTCACTCTAAGTGACACCCTCGCTTTAGTTTATACCTCGTTATAGAAAGTTTCGTATCTTTGAATCATCATTTAAAATTCAGGATATGCTCACTTTTCTCCGCACCAACTCCACACATCAGGATTTTATCTCTCTGGTTCGTCAACTCGATATAGAATTAGCTACAATTGATGGTGATGAACACAGTTTTTATGTACAGTACAATAAGATTGATAAAATAAACCATGTCATTATTGCCTACGAAAATGAGTTACCCATTGCTTGCGGTGCTATAAAACAATTCAGTGAAAACACCATGGAAGTGAAACGAATGTACATTTTAGCTCCGTACAGAGGCAAAGGAACAGCATCGGGAGTGCTTATTCAACTTGAAAAATGGGTTGCGGAGATGAATTATTCGCATTGTATATTGGAAACCGGCATTCGTCAGCCTGATGCCATTCGGCTGTAAGGGAAAAACGGCTATCTCCCGATTCCTAATTACGGACAGTATGCAGGAGTAGAAAATAGCCGGTGTTTTGAGAAAGCACTTTAGCGTCAGCCTTCAGCTGTGCTTGTTCTTTCCGTAACCAAATAAGCGGTTTTGGCTGATGTAGTTGTAAACCTTTTCGGGCACATAATCTTTCAGCCTTTCATCTGCATTTTCGATGAGGGTATCAATATAGCCCGAAGTTATGCTCAGTCTATGTGCCGGAATGCCTTTCAACACGATCATCCGACGAGTTGCCATCAGGTATTGCCAGAGCAGTTTATATTCGCCACTGAAGTGATTGTCGTCGGGATAAACCGCTTCGCCGGTACTCATGTCGGTATAAGGATACAGGTACATTTTAACGTTATGCTGAAATAATGTGCCCATAGCTTCGAGCAATCCACCGCGCATATCGGTGTACTGACTACTGTCCAGTATTTTATCAAAAGTAGGAAGACCTACCACTATTCGCAGTTTTATCATTTTAAACTGCGCAAAATAATCAACAAGTTTAAAGTAACGATAAAAATTCGACACCATTACATTTTGTCCAACCATATTCAGCAGCTCCACCCTGTTCAGAAAATCATTTTCGTCGAGTTGCTCATCATGAATGAAATACTTGAGTGATATTTCGCAAAAAGCAATCGTATTGTCTGGTTTATAATCTTCGTCTCGTTTGAAAATGGCTAAACTGTCCTCAATGAATTCGAGTCCCAGGTTGTTGATCGGGCGAAAAAAACCGCGCATCAACAATACGTTTTTCTTATAAAGCATATCGCCGGGTTGCTGAATATGCCCTGATTGATCGAACATTATGGCCGGAGTCATGTTATTCTTCACCAGCATCAAATTCAGCAGCCGATTATCGCACCACTCCAAATCGGGACCTTCGACATAAATATAATCTACCTCCACCCGCTCTCTACCGAGGTTATCGAGCAGCGAAAGCAACATATTCCGGGGATCTTCCCAACCAAAAAGCCCGGCATAAATGAGGTTAATTCCCAATGCACCGAGGGTATACTGCTGCAATAAAGTATCATTCTCATGGAGTTTTACATGAATAAAAAACTTATTGGGCCTATACCTGTCAGTCCCCTCCACCGCTATTCCCAGCCATCCATTTCCCTGATTTGTTTTGGCAAAATTGAGCGTTTCCACCGTATTGGCAAAAGCAAAAAACTTCTTAGGATTCTTTTTATCAAGTATCTTAATCAGTTCATCATATTCATAATCAACCATTTTTCGCAATCTATCTTCGGCCACATAGCGCGCCGGTGTTCCATCGTTATAAAAATGGTCGCTGAAAGACTTATCGTAGGCCGAAATAGATTTGGCAATGGTATTGGAAGCTCCTCCCGCCTGAAACAAGTGACGTGCCGTTTCCTGACCGCCGCCAATTTCGGCCACAGAGCCATAATACTGCGAATGTAAATTGATTTGAACCGATTTTTCTTTTGTGCTTTGCAACTTCGACATATTTGCAGCTTTATAAAATTAGAATAATTTGGGACTCTCTGCTGATTCAGAAACACCATTGTGGTAGTTGCAAACTTCACTTACAACACATTTATCGCATTTCGGATGTGTGGGGCGACAGATTTCGCGACCCAGAAAAGAAATAGCCATACCAATCTCGCCCCATTTCTCTTTGGGTACAATGGCCATAATT
>JAYFRI010000209.1:0-5368 GCA_034926015.1 Paludibacter sp.
TGTTCGTTTCTTATGTTTTCAGAATAACGGTAGTTGTGTCGATGATTGATGTGATGATTGATATGCGTCAGATATAAGTTGATTTCAATCGGACGACGGTGGTGATAATGTCTTGGATAATATCCCCAGTAATAAGGTGAATACCAACGTTTATATCTCGGAGTCCAGAACCACGAAAAGATACGTGGAGTGCGCAGATATACAGGTTCGATAATGTAATTGTATCCGTACATATAAGGGTCGCCTATTACCTGAACGTAGGTGCGTCTGTTTCTGTCCCGTTCAACTACTATAGTTGCCACATCCTGAAATACATCTCTGTCCAGTATTGCCTGAATCACAATCAGGTGTAAATTATTTTCAGAAGTTTCTATCACCCTGAGGTAGTCTATTTCTCCATCCGAGTTCAGGTCAAGGTTCGAAATCTGAGCATCGTAATCGTTCAGTCTTCTCTCGAAGTCTTCGAGCGTACGCGAATCTCCAAATATCGAAGCCACAGCTTTCAGGTCGAGTGAATAGCTTATGTCGTTATTTATAGCTTCAACAGTAACTCTTCTTTGTGCCGATAGTTGAATGGTAGTTGTTAGAAAAAGAACCATTAACAGGCTTGCCAATTTTGTTTTCATAATTATGTCAGTAAATGATGAATAATGTGATTCGGAAATATGAAAAGAGAATGTGTTCTTTTCATGTTTTCACGATATTCAAAAGCTGTGCCAAAAAAATATTCACTCATTTAATCAGTGATTTTTGTTCTTTTTATCTAAGTCATGAATGTGGTTTGAATCAGTTATAATGCCTATGATGAGCCTATTAAAAAGCGGTGTTTTATTTTTTATACGTATTATTATTTAAATCATGCTATAAACAGCCTTTATTTTTTTCACTATCTTTGCAAATAAAACAAATAAAAGATGAATTCATTGGATCTTTTTATACTCATTCCTATCATTGCGGGTTTCACTTTTGGACTATTCAAGGGTTTAGTCAAAGAGTTGACATCGTTGGCGGCTGTGGTTTTGGGTATTTATGGCGCAAAATTCTTCTCTCCATGGTTGGTGAATGTGCTTGTAAAAAGTTTCGACTTTTCGGTAAAAACAGCACAACCGACTGCCTATTTTCTTTTGTTCATTGTCATTGTAGTTGGCCTTTTGTTTTTATCCAGAATCGTAGACAAAGTGTTTGAATCCATGTCGTTGGGAGGGTTGAATAAGTTTTTCGGAGGTCTTTTCGGAGCACTCAAATATGCGCTTATTTTGAGTGTGCTGATCAATGTTTTCAATGTGGTCGACGACAAATTCAGCATTATAAATCCTACCACCAAGTCGGCATCCTTTGCTTACAAGCCGGTGCTTGAGTTGGGCCCTGCTTTGTGGGAAGAGGCCAAAAGCTACAATACAGATAAAAGTAAAGCCGATGAACAGCTTGTTGACTAATTTCTCGGGGAAATTACTTGAATGCGGTTGTGATGAGGCAGGTAGAGGTTGTCTGGCTGGTCCTGTGGTGGCAGCTGCTGTTATTTTACCTGCTGACTTCGATTGCCCAACCCTGAATGACTCGAAACAACTCTCCGAAAAACAAAGAGAGCAACTGCGCCCTTTTATCGAGGAAAATGCACTTGCCTGGGCGGTGGCCATTGTCGATAACAATGAGATTGATGAAATAAACATCCTGAATGCATCGATTTTAGCCATGCACGGGGCCATCGATCAACTTTCTGTTGTCCCCGAATTTATAATTGTTGATGGCAATAAATTCAAACCCTATGCAGCTGTGCCACATCAAACAATAGTGAAAGGCGATAGCAAGTATTTGTCTATAGCTGCGGCATCAGTACTTGCCAAAACGCACAGAGATGCGTTGATGTTGCAATTGCATGCTGAATTTCCGGTGTACGACTGGGCTCAAAACAAAGCCTATCCTACGCTCAAACACAGGAATGCAATACGCCTGAACGGAGTGACGCCCTACCACCGAATGAGTTACGATTTGTTGGGTGTGAAGGAAAAGCCTGTTCGAAAGAAAAAAGTGAAGAAAGCAGATGTTTATCCTACGCTGAATTTATCCGAAGAATAAACTAAAACGGGTATCCAATGGCGATATGCACCGCTACATCGTTTTTTAGCGATGGTTGAAGCCGCCACTGTTCCAAACGCGTTTTAGTCGGGTCAAAAAGCTTTACGCCCAGGTCGACCCTCGCGATAAAGAATGAAAAATCGAAACGCACTCCGGCGCCATAGGCTATTGCAATCTGATTCATGAAGGAATCGAACCTGAAAGCACCTCCGCCCTGTTCTTCGTACTCTTTTATCGTCCATATATTTCCTGCATCAAGAAATAAAGCACCTTCGAGTACCCAAAACATTTTAGTGCGGTATTCCATGTTTAAATCAAGTTTTATATCGCCTACTTGATTGTAATCTCTTATTCGCTCATTGTTTCGCTGGTATACACCAGGTCCCAGCATGCTTTCGCGCCAGCCTCTGACACTGTTGGCCCCACCACTGTAAAACCTTCGTTCGTAAGGCATGATATTGGCATTTCCATAAGGAACTCCCACTCCGGCACCTATATGATAAACGAAGCGATTGTTTTTGTCGAAAATCTGATAATGGGTTGAGTTGTATTCGGCCCGCAGGTATTGCGAGTATCTTACTTTAAAAAGCTCGTAATTACCTTCGGTTGATACTTTCGAGTTCAGCAAATGATTCAATCCGTATAATAAATTTCCCGCCGATTCGAAACTGTATCTGAAGGTTGAATAATTTCGTAAGGGACGATTTGCATTATAATTGCTGAATGACCCATTGTATCCCATACGCAACACGAAACGGCTTTCGTAATTGTATTTATTGTAAAGCCCGGTGTTAAAATACCGATCCTCGAACTCCGGAAGTACATTAAAGTCCATGAAGCTGAGGTTGAACAGCTCGAAGCTGTGACGATATTTGGTTCTGTTCCAGATATAGTTTACGCCACCACTCAGACGTGTTGCTTTAAATTCAGAAGGCCGATCCTGATAGCTAAGGTCGGCAGTCAATTCTGTGTTGGCATGCATGTTTCGTTTGAAATCGTAATTGCCAAAAGGTAGTACGAAGCGTGGAAACTTAAGCCCTACTTGTCCGCCAAGTTCACTTGCCCAGATGCCCTGTTGCCACTCGTAAGCAAGTCTTCCCTGTGCGGTGAGTGTTTCAGCGCCCTTGAACGCATTTTTGTTGATAAGTCCGAGTTTGGCTGCTCCTCCCCAGTATCCTTCGGTGTAAGTCCCCTCCAGCTCTGTTTGTAACGAGATGGTTTTAGCCGGAGTAATGGTGATAATACAGTCGAGCATTTCGTTATCAATGGGTTCAAAACTAATATTCACATATTTTACAGGGCCCAACGAGTTCAATGCCGAATATGTTTTTTCAACATCTTTGTCGCTGTACAAAGTGTGGGGATTTATATAAGTGTTGTGTACCAACGCATCCAGGCTTATGAACTTTGCACCATTCGATATAAGTTGGAAGTTTCTGAAAGCTAGAGTGTCCGTTTGGCTCGTGGCATCACTTGCTGTTGTCAGTTCCTGATTTGAGTTAGTATAAAAACGGACTTTGTTTATCTTGTATTGTTTAAAAATAAGCTCGTTCACTGAATCGTTTCTGAATTTCAAATAGCTTCTCAGGTCAAGGTTTACATCGGTCCTGTGCGCTTTCAGCGAAGAGTCGACATTATAAACCAGAAAATCCTTGTTGAAATTGTAGTAGCCTTTTTCGCGCAGCGTAGTTGTTACTCTTAGTCTTTCGGCATCCAGCGCATCCACATCGAACAACATCCCTGAACGGATCAATGCCCTTGAAGTGTCGTTGGCAACTTCAGCAATGGCATTGTTTTTTAATTTTACATTGTATTTCCTTATCGTATAGGGTTTGTTTGATTTTATAAAATAGTCAACTGTTATTTTTTTGTTTTTCCGGGTGATAACAGTGTCTACCTTTGCATTCACAAATCCTTTGTTTTCATACACCTTCTGTAGTTGTTGTGCCGAAATATAGGTGAGATATTCGTCGTAGATAACAGGAGCGGCACCCATTCTCATCCAACTTTTGTTCCAGCGGCTCGAGCTGTCTTTTCCGGCAACATTGTAGATGCCCAGTTGTAGTCTGAACAGATTCAAAACCTTGACGTTAGGTGTCTGGCGTAAATAGTCTTCGAGGGTTGTTTTGGGTATTTCGTTTACATCGGTATGTAGGTTCACTTTGTCGAGTAGGTACTGACCTTCGGGCACATGTTTTGTGACATCGCATGCCGACAACATGCCAAGTGTAACTAAAAGTATGTAAAGTCTGAATTGCTTCATAACAGGCAGGCAGGTTTTTTTTGCAAATATACTTTAAATCGCGAATTTACAGAACTTGTTTTTGATAATATTCAATCCTGTTCATTTATATTTTTTTAAACACAGCTTCAGGTCTTTGGTTTATCGCCAAACTTTGTTAGTTTTGTCGGCTGAAACACATTACATAAATCAGGCCAATATGCTTTCAAAAAATCAGGTAAAATTAATCACATCACTTTCGCAGAAGAAACATCGCGACGAAACAGGCTTGTTTGTGGCCGAAGGCACCAAGCTGGTGCTTGAAATTGCGCATTTTTTTCAGATCAGGTTGTTGGTTGCTACTGCTGGCTGGGCAAGCCAGTTTGAAAGTCAGGTGCAAAGCCCGATTAGCATTGTTACCCAGGACGAACTAAGTAAAATCTCCGGACAGAAAACGCCACAGGGCGTGTTGGCTGTCTTCGAAAAAAATGAAACTGCTTTTTCGATACCGGAAGTTGCCAATAGTTTGAGTCTGGCGCTTGATGATGTCCAGGACCCCGGAAATCTTGGAACTATCATTCGTATTGCCGATTGGTTTGGCATTCGGAATATATTTTGTTCGCTGCATTGTGCCGATGCGTTTGGCCCTAAAACAGTGCAGGCCACAATGGGCGCATTGGCCCGTGTAAGGGTTCACTATGTTGATCTGGAGGCGTTTTTTACGCAGCTCCCGCAGCCCTTCCCCATTTACGGAACGTTTATGGATGGTAAGAATATCTATTCTGAAACGCTTACATCACATGGTATTATCCTTATGGGCAATGAGGGAAACGGCATTTCCGAAAAAACAGGAAAGTTAGTCACCAACCGATTGTTGATTCCTAACTTTCCTTTGGGTGAACCCACATCTGAATCGTTGAATGTGGGTGTGGCAACAGCCATAGTATGTGCCGAATTCAGACGGCGTTTATAAGTGTTTTAGTCCATTCCGTTTTCCATATTCATTTCCTGCGAGGCATCAGCTTTTTTCATTTCCGATTGTTTTGGCTTCATATTTCCGAAATTATAGGT
>JAYFRI010000361.1:0-4066 GCA_034926015.1 Paludibacter sp.
TCCAATATCCCTGCAACTCCTGTAGCAACCGGAACTTCGGCATATAAGGATTTAAGCAATGAGCTTTTGCCACTACCTACTTTTCCTAACAAATAAATGAACTCGCCATTGTAAATTTCGAGCTGAACATTTTTAAGTACCAGCAATTCTCGCTGATAAATATCAACATCAACATATTTTACCAACAGTTTCTTTTCCATAAACAATGTATTGCTTTAGTATAAATTTATCGATAATTATTTATGGCGTTTTTTGAGTTCGCGACCTAAATCGTCGAGCGAGTAGCCTTTGGAAGTAAGCAGTACAATAAGATGATATACAAGGTCGGAAGCTTCGTAAAGAAAGCCTTCCTCTGTTCCGTTGGTAGCTTCGATAACAGTTTCTACTGCTTCTTCACCTACTTTCTGCGCCATTCGGTTGATACCTTTGCGGAAAAGCGAAGTTGTATACGAACCTTCGGGCATTTCTTTGAAACGTTGCTGTATAAATTTCTGAAGGAAATTAAGAAAGGCGAAGTCACCCTCGTTAGTTTCGCCCCAACAGGTATCGCTTCCGGTATGGCATACCGGCCCAACAGGATTTACTTTGATAAGCAAAGTGTCGCTATCGCAATCGACAGCCACCGACACAACATTCAGAAAATTACCGCTCTCCTCTCCTTTTGTCCACAAACGCTGCTTTGATCGGCTGTAAAATGTCACTTTACCACTCTCGTTTGTTTTTTCGAGCGCTTCCTCATTCATGTAACCAAGCATTAATACTTTCGAAGTTAAATTATCTTGTATAATTGCAGGTACCAGTCCTTCTGATTTTTGAAAATCTATATTCATGTTCTATAAGTTTATTCTGTAGAGTATTTACAATGTGCGAAAGTACAAAAAATAGCTTATAATTGCAATTTATTTGGCATATAGTTACGGGGTTCGGAGTTCGGAGTTCAGAGTGGTGATTAGTGATGAGTGATGAGTGATTAGTGATTAAAGTCTAGCTACCGACGACTTTTGACCATTGACCTTTGACCTTTGTCTTTCGACTTTTGTCTTTTGTCCTTGAGAAAAAAAAACAAAAATCCCGGAAAATCAACATCTTGAGTTTTCCGGGATTTCAGTTAAATAAGGTGAATGTTATATTCCTTACATTCTTTTATCATTGCCTCGGGCCAAATACTTGCCTGAATTTCGCCAATGTGTGCTTTGCGCAGGAAGAACATACACAAGCGCGACTGCCCGATACCACCGCCCACCGATAGTGGCAAGGTATCGTCCATCAAGCGTTTGTGAAAATACATTTCGAGTCTTTCCTGTTTTCCTTCAATTTCCAGTTGACGTAATAAAGCTGCTTTATCCACACGAATACCCATCGACGAAATTTCGAAAGCGATTTCCAATACCGGATTCCAAAGAATGATATCTCCGTTCAGACCCGGTAAACCATTTTCGGCTATCGTTGACCAATCGTCATAATCGGGCGCGCGTCCATCATGTTTTTTTCCATCGCCCAACACGCCGCCGATGCCAATTATAAAAACAGCTTTATGTTTTTTTGCAAATTCGGTTTCTCTTTCCTTCGGTGTTTTATCGGGATACATCTGACGTAACTCTTCTGAATGAATGAAAGTTATTTCGGCCGGAAGATAGGGTTTTATCTGAGGAAAACTCTCGGAAACAAGGTATTCTGTCCGCAGAAGCGTGGCATAAATACGACGCACTATCATTTTCAGAAAATCGATATTGCGCTCTTCGGCTGTCATCACACGCTCCCAATCCCATTGATCGACATACAAGGAGTGTATATTTCCCAATTCTTCATCGGCGCGAATCGCATTCATATCGGTGTAAATACCATAGCCATTTTCTATTCCGTAATCGCCCAGCGTTAGTCTTTTCCATTTAGCCAGCGAATGAACTACTTCGGCACGCACATCGCCCATGTCCATGATCGGAAAATTAACTGCACGTTCGGTACCATTCAGGTCATCGTTTATTCCTGTACCACGAAGTACAAAAAGAGGTGCTGTAACACGGCGTAATCTTAATTCGGCCGAAAGATTTGCCTGAAAAAAATCTTTAATTTTGGTAATCCCTAATTCTGTTTGTTGTAAATTCAGAATAGGAGTATAATGTTGGGGTTTGAAGAAATAACTCATATAAAAATGTGTGTTTTATCGTTTCGTTTTAAATTTGCAGCAAAGATAATCATTTTGAAAGATAAAAACACAATTTACATCACACTGGTTTGTAATTTTATTTTAATTACATAGAAAACGCCATTTTTAAGATTTAAAAATGGCGTTTCCCTATCATTTAAATTATTTTGTCTTCTTTTTCCGTTCGTAATATACAAACGAATAAGGATATGGATTTGCTTCGTCGGCCGGAAAATCTTCCTGCGAAATCACTTTCCAGTTTTTCAGGTCAAATTCCGGAAAAAAAGCATCGGCCTGAAATGATGCATGTACCCAGGTAATATACATTGAATCGGCTTTGTCAAGACTCTGCTTGTAGATTGAACTTCCACCGATAATAAAAATCTGCTTTTCATGTTCGCACAAGTCAAAAGCATCCTCAAAAGAGTTGGCTTCAAAATAGCCTTCGTTTACCCCTTCAGAAAGCACTGAAGTTAAAACAATATTCTTTCGGTTGGGCAATGGACCATTGGGTAGACTTTCGTAAGTTCGCTTACCCATCAAAATAGCGTGGCCTGACGTAAGTTGTTTGAAATGCTTCAAATCGGCAGGCAGATGCCATGGTAATTTGTTGGCTTTGCCTATTGCATAATTATCAGCAATGGCGGCAATAATCGAAATTTTAGACATATTCTTTAACGATTTATAAATTTACGAATAATACTTGCATCAAAAATTGATTTTGAATAAAAATAATTCCAGACTCAACAAACAAGCTAATCAGCTGAAAATGAATTTATTTTTCACAGAAAGACATTAAACGTAAACGCACAGTCTGACAAAAGTACAAATTAAACTGAATAACAATGTAATTTATCTGTTAAACAAAGTATAAATTATACATTTTATTATATAACATTCATTTAAACTGCTACATCTGCTTTTATGTGCGGGTGTGGGTTGTAATCGATTAATTCAAAATCTTCAATCTTAAAATCGAAAATGCTCTTTACCTCCGGATTTATTTTCATTGTTGGAAGCGGACGTGGTTCGCGACTCAACTGAAGTTCCACCTGCTCGAAATGATTTGAATAAATATGCGCATCGCCCAGGGTATGAACAAAATCACCCGCTTTAAGTCCGGTTACCTGCGCCATCATTTGCAACAGTAAGGCATAGGAAGCAATATTGAAGGGAACCCCAAGAAAAATATCGGCGCTTCGCTGATAAAGCTGAAGACTCAACCGTCCATCGGCCACATAAAACTGAAAGAAAGCATGACAGGGCGGTAAATTCATATTAGGAATGTCAGCTACATTCCAGGCACTTACAATGATCCGGCGAGAATCTGGATTGTTTTTAATCGTATTCACTACTTCTGTAATCTGATCAATATGACCGCCTTTGTAATCGGGCCACGAACGCCATTGATAGCCATAAATATGCCCAAGGTCGCCATTTTCGTCGGCCCATTCGTTCCATATCCTTACGCCGTTTTCCTGCAGGTATTTTACGTTTGTATCTCCATTGAGGAACCAAAGCAGCTCGTGAATAATTGATTTGAGATGAAGTTTTTTAGTTGTCAAACAAGGAAATCCTTCTTCGAGATTAAAACGTATTTGATGTCCGAAAACACTTATCGTACCCGTTCCGGTGCGATCTTCTTTCTTCACGCCTTCGGCCATAACACGTTGCAATAAATCGAGATATTGTTTCATTTTAATAATTTTAATTGTCAGGATTGAATGAGCTTACCAATCCACTTATTGATAAGTTGTTGTAAGTACTCTGAATTCGGTACGCCGGTTGATCTGGTTGGCTTGCTCCTGTTGCTCGGGAGTCAGTTTGCTTACAAATTCCTCGGTGAGAATATCATTTTCTTTTAGAAAAGGATATTTTTTAGCAGCCACAGCATCTACTACGAAAGGTTTTTCCTCGCCA
>JAYFRI010000070.1:0-37941 GCA_034926015.1 Paludibacter sp.
ATGCCCATCGAAATTTCTTTAAACGATGTATTGTCGGCAAAATATGTGTTTTTCAATTCGTCGAACAGATCTTTAAGCGACTTAAATTCAGAACGTATCTGATTTTTATCGTCGGTAAAGGTAGCCATTCCCATTAATCCTTCTATGTTTATGTTTTTAAGCTCCTGCCATTCGGCCGTTGCCAGCAAACTTTTCAACTCGTCGGGCGAAAAACCAAATTTTGTTGCTTCGCTGGCAATATAAACCTGCAACAGACAGTTCACTTTTCTGTTTTGTTTTTCGGCTTGTTTATTGATTTCCACAAGCAACTTGAAGCTATCCACGCCATGAATCAGGTCCACAAATGGTACGATTTGCTTTATCTTGTTTGTTTGCAAATGCCCTATAAAATGCCAATGAATATCTTTGGGAAGCCTTTGCTGCTTTCCACACATTTCCTGCACCTTGCTTTCGCCAAAAACTCTTTCGCCGGCATTGTAAGCTTCAAGAAGCACCTCGTCGGGATGAAATTTAGAAACACAAACCAGCTGAACATGTGCCGGAATGTGTTTACGTATCGAAATTATGTTTTGCTGAACTGACATGGTTCCGTTTACTCTTTTCCGTATTTATAAACGTCCATAATCAGGGTTTCGCTGATATTTGCAATCTCGTAATCGGCCATCGAACCCTTCATTCCTTCAATAATGCCGTTCAAGGCATCCTTCATGTCCGAAGCCTGCACCATCATAGTAACTCCCGTACGTTTTTCGATTCCTTTTTCCTCGTCAATAGTTACAAAATTCACTTTTGAGCGGTACCATTTATCGCCATTTTCGTTGAAAAACAACTCACTTATACGCATACGTTTGATGTTGGATACTTCAAACTCACCGCTGATAAAAGGTTTCATTTCTTCAATTGTCCTTTCCTCTGCTTCGGTGAACGACATTGCATCAATGAGATAAGCCTCGGTTACTTTTACAATTTTACCTTCTTCTGCCGTTTTTTCATACTTCACTTTACATTCAAACCAACTATGCATATCTATTTTATTTATTGTTTTTTGTTATATATCTTGCTATTTTCAGTTTATTATCAACCGAATAATAATTATATCTTTTCTGATATTTATCACACAAAGATAATATCTTTTGATCAATCAGCATAAGCTCATGCGAAAAAAACTTTCACAAAAAATGGCAGCAGTCGAGCAAACATACAGACACAAAAAACCGGTATTCCTATGGCAGGAATACCGGTTTCTTTTTGATTTTGAACAGCAAACTTATTCAGCTACTACTTCGAAAGCAACTTCTACTGTTACTTCTTTGTGAAGTTTTAATGTAGCTTTGTATGAACCAACTTCTTTCACTGGTTCTTTAAGTACGATAACTTTACGGTCAACGGCAAATCCGGCTTTTTCGAAAGCATCAGCAATTTGGATAGGGCCAACAGCACCGAAAATTTTTCCGGTTGTACTAGTCTTAGCACCTACCGACAAAGTAATGTCTTTTACTTTTTCAGCCAATTCGATCGCTTCGTTTTTGATACGTTCCAATTTGTGAGCACGTTGTTTCAGGTCTTCAGCCAACATTTTTTTAGCTGATTCAGTTGCCAATACGGCTTTTTTTGTAGGGATAAGGAAGTTACGTCCGTAACCATCTTTTACCTTAACAATATCTCCTTTGTAACCAAGATTGATTACATCTTCTTTCAATATAATTTCCATACTTTTTCCTCCTGTTTATTATTTCATCATATCGGTTACATAAGGAAGCAACGCTATGTGGCGTGCTCTTTTAACTGCTTGAGCTACTTTACGCTGAAATTTCAACGAAGTACCGGTAAGGCGACGAGGAAGAATTTTTCCCTGTTCGTTCAAGAATTTTTTCAAAAATTCAGGATCTTTGTAATCGATGTATTTAATACCGCTTTTTTTGAAACGACAGTATTTTTTCTTTTTTACATCTACTGAAGGTGGGGTAAGATATCTGATATCTCCGTTATTTGCTGCCATGGTTTAGTTCTCCTTTACTTCTTTTGATTTAACATTCTTTCTTTTTTCGGCATACTCGTAAGCATATTTATCCAAACGGAACGATAAGAAACGAAGCACGCGTTCATCGCGGCGGAATTGCAATTCCAGTTTTGCAATGACTGAAGGATCAGCATCAAACTGTAACAGGGAATAAAAACCTGTCGATTTTTTCTGAATTGGGTAAGCTAATTTGCGTAAGCCCCAGTTCTCTTCATTGGTGATAGTCGCACCACTTTCTGTCAAAGTGGCTTTGAACTTTTCTACCGCTTCCTTCATCTGAACATCAGACAAAACGGGAGTTAAAATGAAAACGGTTTCATAATGATTTAACATACTGTTTACTAACTTTTTAAAATTTATAATCTTGATTTTATTAAAGCGGGACAAAGATACAAATAATTATTTGACTGACAAAGGCCAACGGATAAATTTTTTGTATGGTTTCGTCGCACTTTATTTATCATTGTGCCTTACGAATAAGAATTTTGGGAGCATGCTCAGCATGGCTGTTTTGTACCGGACGTTGCATGCGCGATTTATTTACATCGGGCTTTCCTTTGCCCCTGGCGCCTGCCGGCGTTTTCGTTTTCGTTCTCAACTTTACAGCTTTCACAGCTTCTACATTCTCTGCCGGAAACGGATGATCTTTTATCACCGGAATTTGAATTGAAATCAGTTTTTGGATATCACGGATATAATCGCGTTCCTCGATGTCGCAAAACGAAACTGCCTTACCATCAAGGCCTGCTCTTCCCGTTCGCCCAATGCGGTGCACGTAAGTTTCGGCGATGTTCGGAACATCGTAGTTGATCACCAGGTTCAAATCATCGATATCAATTCCGCGAGCTGCTATATCGGTGGCCACAAGCACACGCGTAGTTCTCTCCTTGAAGTTTTTCAACGCACTCTGACGGGCATTCTGCGATTTATTACCATGTATGGCTTCAGCTTTTATCTGTGCTTTCACCAGAATGCGCATAATTTTATCGGCGCCGTGTTTGGTACGCGTAAAAACCAAAGCTGTTTTTATCGATTTATTTTTCATCAAGTGAATTAATAAATCTTTTTTATTGGCGGCATCTACATAATACAGTTCCTGTTGAATGGTTTCGGCAGTCGACGATACAGGCGTCACTTCCACTTCCTGCGGTTTTGTAAGAATAGTACCGGCAAGCGAACGGATAGCATCGGGCATTGTAGCCGAGAAAAAAAGCGACTGACGTTTAGCGGGAATGAGTTTAATCAACTTTTTCACATCATGGATAAAACCCATATCGAGCATGCGATCGGCTTCGTCGAGCACAAAAATGCTTAAATCGTTGAGCTTGACAAATCCTTGCTTTTGCAAGTCGAGCAAGCGACCCGGAGTTGCAATCAACACATCAACCCCGGCCTTCAGTTGGCTTACTTGTGGATTTTGATTCACACCGCCAAAAATAACAGTATGTCGGATATCGAGAAAACGACCGTAAGCAGCAAAACTTTCATCAATCTGTATTGCCAATTCACGCGTAGGAGTTACAATAAGCGCTTTAATTTTACGATGATTCGATTTGGTGATACCCATTTTATACAACTGTTGCAACATGGGAATGGCAAAAGCGGCCGTTTTTCCGGTACCTGTTTGCGCACAGCCTAATAAATCTTGTCCTTTAAGTATAATTGGAATTGAAATTTCCTGAATAGGGGTTGGTTGGGAATAACCTTCATGTTTAAGAGCATTTAAGATCGGCTCTATCAGATCTAATTTTTCAAATGTCATAGAATAATTTACGCATCCATTCGTCTTTTTTTAAGATCTAACATTTATCTGAACGGATTACGATTTTGCGCAAAGGTACGGAAAATAAACGAAGGCTGAAAATGACGCCGAAAGTTCAGCCATTACGAAGTTCATCAACAGGTTCATCTTCGCCGGAGTAGTCCAGGTCAGATGTATCATCCTCGTCGTCCCATATTTTTTCAGGTCTCTGCGGACCATCTTTCCTGAAAATAAGCGAAAGCGCCAGGCCTGCAACTCCACCCGAAAGATGTCCTTCCCACGAAATCGGGTCGTTTACCTGCCACGGAAAGACATGCCACACCATGCTTCCGTACAAAAAAGTGACAATCAGCGAAATGGCGATCAGAGGGATATGTTTCCGCAACAATCCACTAAAAAACAAGAAGAAAGCTATTGAATAAATCAATCCGCTTGCACCAATGTGCCAACTATCGCGCCCAATGATCCAAAGCATAATTCCACTTATAAGGTAAGACAAAAGCAATACTTTGGAAGCTATTTGTTTGTAAAAATAATACAAACAGGAACTTAACAGCAGAAACGATATAGAATTATTCAGGAGATGCCCCCAGTCGGCATGGATAAACACATAAGTCAAAATCCCTGAAACATGCTCAATATCGCGCGGCAAAATTCCGGCCTTATGAAAATCCCAACCCATCCCTCTCTCGAATACAAAAACCAGTATAAAAAAAAGAGTGATGATGGCCGGAACAAATACAGCATGTAAAAATTGCCGTTGCGCAGGTGTACGTTTTTCGCTGAAAAGCATAGATGTTCTTCTTTTATTTCAGACAAAAATACAATATATTTTTCAGATGAACAGTAATCTTACAATTAACATCGGAACACTCTGATTTGTATTTTTTCATAAATAACGATGTTTCTGAGTTGATAATTTCAACCTGACAAATAATAAACTTAACAATCAGTCTATTAAATTAATTATCCCGACAGGGCATTTCTTATCGAAATAATTTAAACAATTTGTTTTGAAATTACAAATATTTTGGATAAATTGCGAACTCTAAACGAAGTACATCAAATAAACTGGTATACAGTATTTTTTGCATTTGCAAATCAGCAGCATATCAGATAATTATTGTATCTATAACAATGTATTTAAATCAGACCACTATATGAGCTACCTTAATTTTGACAAGACGCTTTTGACAAACCTCGACAAATCTCTTTCGAAAGAGATGATACGAACCAATCGCGCAGGTACCTACAACAGCACAACGCTGATCGATTGCAACACCCGTAAATATCATGGGCAGTTGGTAGTTCCTTTGCCCGAAATCGATAATTCGAATCATGTATTGCTCTCCTCGCTGAACGAAACAGTGATTCAGCATGGCGCAGAATTCAATCTTGGAATCCAAAAGTACGAAGGGAATAATTTCAGTCCGAATGGTCACAAATACATCCGTCAATTCGATTGTGAAGTAGTTTCGCGCACAATTTACAGGGTGGGTGGAGTGATACTTTCGAAGGAACGGATGCTGGTTTCGTTCGAACCCAGGGTACTCATCAAATATACACTGCTCGAAGCACACTCGCCTACCACGCTGAGATTCAAACCTTTTTTAGCATTCAGAAGCGTCAATGAACTGACACACGAAAACAACAAAGCCAACACCACCTATAACGAAAGTATTCAGGGAATTAATATGTGTCTGTACGAGAACTACCCTTCTCTTCATATGCAGTTCTCGAAAAAAAATATTTATGTACACCACCCCGATTGGTACAAAAACATAGAATACTACAAAGAACAGGAACGTGGATACGAGTACAAGGAAGACCTTTTAGTACCCGGATATTTTGAAATGCCCATCAAAAAAGGGGAAGTAATTATTTTTTCGGCAGGCATAACCGAAACATCACCCCGAAAACTGCTTGCGATGTGGAACGACGAATTAAAACAAAGACATCATCGCACCGATATGTTTAGTTGCCTGAAAAACTCAGCGCAGCAATTTTATAAACGCGAAGGCAGCCGGACTTACTTACTTGCCGGATACCCATGGTTTGGTGCTAGAGCCCGCGATCAGTTTATCGCGCTTCCAGGCTGCACACTTACAATTGATCGCATGGACTACTTCGACGACATCATGAAAACTTCGCTCGAAGAAGTGAGAATGTTTTTGAGCGGAGATACAAAAAACATTAAACTACAGGGAATTGACGATCCGGATGTATTACTTTGGCTCATCTGGACTTTTCAGCAATATGCTTTGCACACAAGCCTGAAAGAAGCGGCCGATCGGTTCGAGAATATCGCCACTGAAATCATAACCTTCATTCGAAAACAAAATCACCCGAACTTATTCATGCACAACAATAGCTTGCTATATGTAAACGGAAAGGAAAGGCCTGTAACCTGGATGAATGCAGTTGAAGATGGTCTGCCTATTACGCCACGCACCGGTTATGTTGTCGAAATAAATTCGCTTTGGTACAACGCTCTGAAATTCACATCGGCACTTACCCGCGAAGCTGGCAAAGAACATGCAGCCGACCTGCTCGATTATCAGGCCGAAATTGCCCGCGAGGCTTTTGTAAATACTTTTTGGAACGGCACTTATCTTTATGATTATGTGGATGGAAATTACGCCGACCGCGAGCTCCGACCCAATATGATACTGGCAGTAGGTTTAGAATATTCTCCACTCGATAAGCAACAACAAAAATCGGTTCTGGACATAACAACAAAAGAATTACTAACACCTAAGGGACTACGAAGCTTAAGTCCTAAAAGTGGCTCGTACCGACCTAATTATGTAGGCGGAATGTTGGAGCGCAACCGTAATTATCACAACGGACCGGTATGGCCATTTACTTTCGGAGCTTTTGTAGCAGCCTATCTTAAAGTATATAAGCAAAGCGGCAAATCGTTTATCGAAAGAATGTTGAATGGTTTTGAAGCCGAAATGACAGAACTTTGTGTGGGCACTATTCCTGAATTGTTTGATGGAAATCCTCCCTACAAAGGCCATGGAGGAATGTCATTTGCCATGAGCGTGGCAGAAGTTTTGAGAGTGTTGGAATTTTTGAAGAAATACGAAAACAAATAACGAAGATGAAGGCATTGATGTTTGGATGGGAATTTCCTCCACATATTTTGGGCGGACTCGGCACAGCAAGTTACGGACTTACCAAAGGCATGGCTTTGCAACCCGACATGCAAATTACTTTTGTGATACCTAAACCTTACGGCGATGAGGATCAGAGCTTTCTGAAAATTATTGGAGCATGTAATGTGCCTGTGGTTTGGAAAGAAAACAATTGGGATCACGTAAATCAACGCATTGGCAACGTCATGCATCCTGACGAATACTTTTGGTTGCGAAACGGCATAAAATATAATTTCAACAGAATATATACAAACGATTTAGGATGCATCGATTTTTCGGGTCGATACCCCGACAACCTGATAGAAGAAATTTCGAATTACGAAGCTGTGGCAAGCGTTTTGGCGCATCAGCTCGAATTTGACATCATCCATTCGCACGACTGGCTCACTTATCCGGCCGGGGTTTTTGCCAAACAAATCAGCGGGAAACCGCTTGTCATCCATGTGCATGCCACCGATTTCGACCGCAGCCGTGGTCAGGTAAACCCTACGGTTTATGCCATTGAGAAACGGGGGATGGATGCAGCCGACCATATAATGACAGTGAGCGAACTAACACGCAGAACCGTAATTGAAAAATACAATCAGGATCCGGCCAAAGTAACTACAGTACACAACGCTGTAGAACCTTTATCGGACGCCGAGACTTTCACAAAAACGCCCCGTAAAGACAAAGTAGTAACCTTCCTTGGACGTATCACTATGCAAAAAGGACCTGAGTATTTTGTGGAAGCAGCACATCTTGTACTTCAAAAAACAAAAGGAGTACGATTTGTAATGGCAGGAAGCGGCGATATGATGAATGCCATGATTGATTTGGCTGCAAAAAAGGGAATTTCAGACCGTTTTCATTTCACGGGCTTCCTGAAAGGTCGTCAGGTACACGAAATGCTTGCCGAAAGTGATGTATATATTATGCCTTCGGTATCCGAACCTTTTGGCATTTCGCCACTCGAAGCCATGCAGGTAGGCACGCCGAGCATTATTTCAAAACAATCCGGCTGTGCCGAAATTCTGACACATGCCATTAAAACCGATTACTGGGACATTGACGCCATGGCAGATGCCATTTACTCAATCGTAAAAAACCCTTCAATGTACAAAAGCCTCAGAGAACTGGGACGCGAAGAAGTAAATAACATTAAATGGTACGATGCAGGTCTGAAAGTAAGAGGCATTTACGATAGTGTAATACGATAATGCTTACAGATGACAATCAAAATTTAAAAAGTAAACCAATCAGCAATTTATAAAAGACATACAATATGCGAAACATTTGTTTTTATTTTCAGATACATCAACCTATGCGACTGAAACGTTACCGTTTCTTCGACATCGGACAAGATCATTATTATTACGATGATTTTCAAACTGAAGATCACATTCGCAAAGTAGCGGAACAATCTTATCTGACAGCTAACAAAACAATTGCTGAAATGATTCGTAGTTCGAACGGCAAATTCAAATGTTCTTTTTCTATTTCCGGCATTGCCCTTGAACAGCTCGAACAATATTCACCCGAAGTAATTGATAGCTTTAAAGAACTCTCGAAAACCGGCTCTGTAGAATTTTTAGCCGAACCCTATGCCCATTCGCTGGCTTCGGTGTTCGATGCCGATGAATTTAAACGTCAGGTAACTTTACATGCCAACAAAATTGAAGAACTATTTGGCAAACGCCCCGCTACATTTTTCAACTCCGAACTGATTTATTCAGATCAAATAGGTGAAACTGTGGCTGAAATGGGCTATAAAACAATGATGATTGACGAAGCCAAGCACGTAATGGGTTGGAAAAGTCCAAATTACATTTACAAACATGCGTACCTTCCCAAACTAAAGCTCCTCGTCCGAAACAACAAATTAAGTGACGACCTGGCCTTCAGGTTCACGCATCAATCATTAACAGCCGAAAAATTCATCGCCTGGATTGCCGCTTTGCCTGTCGAGGAAAAAACAATAAATCTGGGTATGGGTTACGACGTTTTCGGACACATAAACTCAGCCAATACGGGTATTTTCGAATTTATGAAAGCGCTTCCTTACTTTTCGATGGAGCAACAAATGAGTTTTGTTCTCCCATCTGATTATGTTAAGAAAACAGATGCTGTAGATGCACTCACAGTACCATTCCCCATGAGCTGGGTGGGCAATGACAAAGACCTTACACCCTGGACAGGAAATGACCTGCAACAGGAAGCTTTGAACAAGCTTTATGCCGTCAGCGAACGGGTAAATCTCTGCAACGACAAACCTTTGCAGCACGATTGGCTAATGCTTCAATCCTCCGATCATTTCAGGTACATGAGCCACAAAGATCCTTACGGAACAAATTACGAATCGGCCTACGATGCATTTATGAACTATATGAATATTCTGGCCGACTTCCTCGAAAGAGTTGAAGCCCAATACCCTACCACGATCGACAACGAAGAACTGAACGAATTGCTTAAAACAATCAACAGTCAGGAACGTGAAATTGAAGGACTGGAGAATGAAATTGCAAAACTTAAAACAAGGAAAAAGAAAAAAGAAGAAGAAAAAATCTGACTTTGACATAACAATAAACCCGACAACTATCAGCATTGTCGGGTTTATTGTATCCTGTAAGCCTGTTTTTTGTAATTTCAATTAATTGCCGTATTTTTGTAGCTCATATAGATACGGAACAAAGAACATTGATGCAACAATATTTACAGGACAAAATTTTTAAAATCATCTCCGAAGCCGCCGACGAACAAGCCAAAGAATGTTATGTCATTGGGGGTTATGTACGCGATATTTTCCTGAAAAGAGAGTCGAAAGACATAGACGTGGTGGTGGTAGGCAGTGGTATTGAACTAGCCGAAGCTGTAGCCCAAAAACTTGGAAAGAAAGCGCACTTAACGGTTTTCAAAAATTTTGGAACTGCTCAGGTAAAACTGAAGGATCTGGAAGTTGAATTTGTAGGCGCCCGCAAGGAATCGTACCAAAGCGATTCGCGCAAACCAATTGTCGAAGACGGGACGCTGGAAGATGACCAAAACAGGCGCGATTTTACAATTAATGCTATGGCTTTATGTCTGAACAAGAGCCGTTTTGGAGAATTGGTTGATCCATTCAATGGAATGAACGACTTGCAAAATTTTGTCCTTCGTACCCCACTCAACCCCGACATCACTTTTTCCGACGATCCCCTGCGCATGATGCGTGGTATCCGCTTTTCGGCTCAGCTGGGCTTCTTTCTCGAAACCAACACCTTCGAAGCCATTACCCGTAACAATGAGCGCATCAGCATTATATCGAAAGAGCGGATTGCCGACGAACTGAATAAAATCATGATGTCGCGCAAACCATCCGTAGGCTTTATTTTACTCGAAAAAACAGGTTTACTTGAACTTATTTTCCCCGAACTATTGGCACTGAAAGGCGCCGAGACCAAGGATGGTGTCGGGCACAAAGATAATTTTTATCATACACTGGCTGTGCTGGACGGACTATGCGCACACACCGACAACCTGTGGCTTCGCTGGGCAGCTTTGCTGCACGACATAGGCAAACCCCGCACAAAGCGCTTTGATGCACGTTTAGGCTGGACATTCCACAATCACAATTTCATTGGCGAAAAAATGATTCCCGAGATTTTCAGAAGAATGAAACTCCCGACCAATGAGAAAATGAAATATGTGCAAAAAAGGGTGTCATTACACATGCGCCCCATTGTGCTCAGCGAGGATGAAGTGACCGATTCGGCTGTTCGCAGACTACTTTTCGATGCCGGCGACGATATAGATGACCTGATGACACTTTGCGAAGCAGACATAACATCAAAAAATCCTGAAAAAGTAAAACGATTTCGTTCTAATTTTCAGCTGGTTCGTCAAAAACTTAAAGAGATTGAAGAGAAAGACAAGGTACGCAATTTTCAACCACCAATAAGTGGGCTCGAAATAATGGAAACCTTTCATCTACCGGCCTGTGCAATGGTGGGCGATATCAAAATGAGGATTAAAGATGCAATACTCGATGGTATAATTCCCAACGAATATGAAGCAGCCCGCGAATTTATGTTTCGTGTAGCCAGGGAAATGGGAGTTCAACAATAATTTTTCAAGGCAAGACCACCGAAAATCGCACTGCAAGAAAGTCACTTTATTTTGTCTCAAGCGGAAGTTCAAAGTTGTATACCTCTTTGTACAATACCTCTTTGATCAAATGAAAATGCTTGTTGGTGAAATGGTAATCGTTGGACATAATGAGCATAGGCAACAAAAACGACTCACCATCGTAAGGTGGTTGCATGTAAAAATTCGACATCACATAGAAGCCAAGTCTCTCGTAGAAATGAATCCGCCTGCTCGCCGTGATTGTTTTAGGCATTTCTACCTCGAGCACTACAGGTAAGTTGATAGTAGATAGAAACAACCTGATAACTTCGCTGCCATAACTATGGTTTCGGTATTGAGGATGAATTGCAAAATGCTCGATGTAGTAAAAACGGCTGAATTTCCAGTAGTTGAAAAAACCAACAAAACCCTGTTCATTTTCAAGAGCATACACATTGAATCTGGAGTCGGTATTCAATACCATCTCCAACGATTCCCAGCTTCGACGCTCATTCGGAGGAAACGAACTATTGTACAAATTAAAAACAGCTTCGTAATTTGAATCATGTACGCTATGTATTTTAATGAATTTCAGCATATACATATTGAGGTAAGTTTATAACTAGCAATTAAAATTAACGCTTAAACTACTTATGAGAGTACAAAATGATGTCGTATAATAGCGCAACAAATAATAACGAAAAAAGTTTAGAATAACCTTCTATTTAACTGAACATTTCCATTGAAAACAGGTAAAAAAAGTGTACTTTTGCACCCGAAATTGAGAACCAAGATATCAAACTATTTTTTATACTAACTAAATAACAAAAGTATGATTTATTCGCACGAAGTAGAACACATGTGTGTTGTAAAAAAAGGTCCTGACCATGGTCCTGCTCCCATACCTGAAGAAGGTAAATGGGTGAAATCTAAAGAAATCAAAGACATTTCAGGTTTGACTCACGGTGTGGGTTGGTGTGCTCCGCAACAAGGCGCATGTAAACTGACTTTGAATGTGAAAGACGGTATCATCGAAGAAGCACTGGTTGAAACTATCGGTTGCTCTGGTATGACTCACTCTGCTGCTATGGCTGCCGAAATTCTTTCAGGTAAAACTCTCCTCGAAGCATTAAACACCGACTTAGTGTGTGATGCCATCAACGTGGCAATGCGTGAATTATTCCTCCAGATCGTTTACGGACGTACACAATCAGCTTTCTCTGAAGGTGGTTTGCCTATTGGTGCCGGACTTGAAGATTTGGGTAAAGGTTTACGCTCACAGGTTGGAACTATGTTCGGAACAAAAGCTAAAGGTGTTCGTTACCTCGAAATGGCCGAAGGTTATATCAACCGTATGGCATTAGACGAAGATGGTGAAGCTTGCGGATACGAATTTGTTCGTATGGGCCCTATGATGGATATGATTAAAAAAGGTATGGATGCAAACGAAGCATTGAAAAAATGCACAAGTACTTACGGTCGCTTTGCAAATGCTGCTAAATACATTGATCCACGTCACGAGTAATTTCACAGACAACAGACGACAGACGACAGTTTTCTGAAATCAATCGTCATATAATCAACAAATTAAATCATCTTCAAATTAAAATATTATGCCATTATTTGAAAGTTATGACCGTCGTATCAATAAAGTTAACGCGGCTCTTAATACATACGGTATCAAAGATATCGACGAAGCCAAAGCCATTTGTGCTGCTAAAGGCATCGACCCTTACCAAATTTGCGAATCCATCCAAAACATCGCCTTCGAAAACGCTAAATGGGCTTACGTGGTAGGCGCAGCTATCGCTATCAAAAAAGGTTGCACAAACGCTGCTGACGCTGCCGAAGCTATCGGTATCGGTTTGCAGGCTTTCTGTATTCCGGGTTCAGTAGCCGAAGACCGCAAAGTAGGTCTTGGTCACGGTAACCTGGCCGCCATGTTACTTCGTAACGAAACCAAATGTTTCGCTTTCCTTGCCGGACACGAATCATTTGCTGCTGCCGAGGGTGCTATCGGTATTGCTCAATCAGCGAACAAAGTACGTCAGGAGCCATTGCGCGTTATCCTGAATGGACTTGGAAAAGATGCTGCTATGATCATCTCACGTATCAACGGATTTACTTATGTTCAAACTGATTTCGATTACGCTACAGGTGAATTGAATGTAGTTCGTACAAAATCATACTCTGACGGTCCTCGTGCTGCTGTAAAATGTTACGGTGCCGATGACGTTCGCGAAGGTGTGGCTATCATGCGTGCCGAAGGCGTTGACGTATCTATCACCGGTAACTCAACCAACCCAACACGTTTCCAACACCCTGTTGCCGGTACATACAAAAAAGAATGTATCGAAAACGGTCGCAAATATTTCTCTGTTGCTTCAGGAGGTGGTACCGGACGTACTCTTCACCCTGACAACATGGGTGCAGGTCCTGCTTCTTACGGTATGACTGACACTATGGGACGTATGCACGGTGATGCTCAGTTCGCAGGTTCTTCTTCAGTTCCTGCTCACGTAGAAATGATGGGATTCCTCGGAATGGGTAACAACCCAATGGTTGGAGCTACTGTACAAGTGGCTGTGGCTATTGAAATGGCGAAATAACCTCACCCTTGTATCGGGAGTGCGACTTCAAGTCGCGCCCCCGATAACAACAAAACAGAAACTCCCCGATAGGCTGATGCGTATCGGGGAGTTTTTTGTTGGTAAGAAAAAATCCTCTTGCGCCGGATTCGGCAAATTTTCATTATTTTTGTAAAAAAAAACAACAATGATCAGGGAGTATTTGGAACAACCGTATCCTTTGCATACCAATAAATGGAGATTAATAATTTCGATTAGTCTTTTTATCGGGCTTTTTATGCTTATTTTTCAACCCTTTGGACTTTCGCAGGTTACAGGTGAGTTCAGGTATTTGTTTTGCCTGGGATTTGGTGTTGTAACAATGATAGTGATGATTGTCGACATAGTTGTGATTCAATATTTCTTCAAAAAGCAATTCGACTATAAACAATGGACAGTACAAAAACAACTCATTTGGCTTAGCTGGATTATTTTCAGCGTCGGACTTGGGAACTTTATATACACTTCTGTTTTCAGTTTGCATTGGAGTTGGGAGGCATTCATTTATTTTCAACTGGTTACACTCGCCGTAGGATTAATCCCCATAACAGCGCTTACAATTATTAATCAGAACAGATGGCTGAGCGAAAATTTAAAACTGGCTCAGGAATTCAACAGCAGCCTGAAAAACGAAAATAAAATTGCTGCAGATGAGTCGGTAACCCTGATAGCCGATAACGAAAAAGACAGTTTTCAGCTCGAACTATCCAACCTGCTGTACATTGAATCGACCGGAAACTATATAGAAATATACTACCACAAAGATGGTGTGCTAAAAAACACACTTTTACGGTCGACCCTTAAACGCACCGAGCTGCAACTCGAAAAACACAGTTCGGTACTGAAATGCCACAGGGCCTTTTTGGTGAACGCGTCCCAAATTGCCGAAGTGAAAGGCAACTCACAGGGGCTCCGATTGGCGCTGAAACATACCGATACCGAAATTCCTGTATCGCGCAATTTCTCAAAAAGCTTAAAGGAAAAACTAAATTCGCTCCGATAAGCACAACACTTTATCCCGCTACCTACGCAGTTCGACACTGTACTTTACCGTTCGTCACAAATACCCACCGAATATCCCTAATGTTTTTTTATGTGTTTTGCCTGATCTAATTTTGTCTCAGTTTTAAAAACAAACAAATTAGTATCAACATTTTAAAAACATCAACAAAATGAAAAAACATTGGATTCTTTTAACAGCAGTAGCTCTCTTACTTATTGGAGCGGTAGTAGTGGCCACCCATGGAAACGAAATCAGTATCGGTAATTTCCATTTCGACTATTTTTCTTCGGGTCCTTATGCCATTGGTGTATTTGCAGCAGGTAATTTTTCAATTGGCATCTTTTCGGCAGGCATTTTCTCGGTAGGTATCTTTTCTATTGGCATTTTCAATGTAGGCTTGTATGCATTGGGCATTTTTGTTTTGGCATGGAAAAAGAAATTACCCTTCTTTTTCGATAAGGATAAAAAGCAATAAGCACTGACCAACAAATGAAGCAACTCCCCGATAGGCGAAAGCATATCGGGGAGTTGTAATATATTTGTTTTATTTCTGTAACCGACAATAAATAGCTAAATTATACTGTTTGCAGATGTTCATTCAAAACAATATAATTAATTATAGATTGACCCCATAAATATATAAAAGAAAATTATCTATTTCATTTTTATCCGATAAGGACAATAATCGTTCTTTTTCTTCTGCATTAAATTGATAATATCCAAAATTCTTCACATAGTTCTTAGCCAAAGCATAATAACTACTCCCATAAGGTTTACTTGTATGAGTAATATAAAACCAAAATAGTTTAGAGTTTAAAACCTTCTGAGCTATTAATAAATCCTCCTCGCTTTCCGAAATTAAAGCATATCCGTTATAGAAAAGTAAGTCTCTCTGATTTGAGTAAACAAAGTAAGGAACATTAGAGATATAAGGGAATAATAGCTTTAAACCCATTATTCCAATTGCCTGATTTCTACCAAATGCATACCATTCATCATACTTTCTAGTTCCTTTATCTCTATTCCCTAATACAGATTTATAATTTACCAAATAATTATATGCTAGAGGAAAGTTTTTCATCATTACATCTTCTTTCTTCAAGGAGATGGTTCTGTTTTCATTTATGGAATATGGAAAGATAAGCTTCTCTGTTTTGGAGATAATCTCACCTTCTGTTTTTAATGTGTTCGGTTTTATTGCATCTCTACAAATATCTTTCTCTATAGAATAATTCACTTTATCTTTCACAAAATAGTAGAATTGTTCGTCTTCACTTGTAGGTGTAAATAAAAACACATCATTCTTTAGAGTTGCAAATCCATTTCTTATATCAAAACACTTACCTAATTTTATGCCTGTATTTTCGATTATGTTTAAAATGTTCGTAATGTCTTGATTTTGTAATATCCAACCATCGTGATTTGATAAATTTTCATATTGCAATTCAATAAAATCATCTAACTTTAATTGATTTATATTCTTACTATCTGATTTAGTATAATGAATATTGCCATTTGCATCTCTATTAATGAAACAAATGCATGTATAGGTTGATCTTCCACGAAAAACTTGTTCTGAGCCAAAGTCAATTATTCTAATAGAATGATTATGCTCAGACAAATAATCTCTAATGCCTCTCCCATTTAAACTACGGTAAAAGTTGTTTACAGTTATATATCCTAATATACCTCCAACTCTAAGGTTCTCAATTCCTATCTGAAAAAAAGGAATATACAAATCGGTTTTACCTGTTTTAGATACTGACCAGTTCTCTAATATAATTTTGCTTTTTTCATCAATTTTTGAAGAACTCACATAGGGTGGATTTCCAATTATGGCATCAAATCCACCATTATTACGTATGGTTTCATTTGTAGACCAATCAAACTCAAGAGAATTTCCCGTATATAAATTAAATTCTAATTCTAATGTATCTTCTCCATAAGAAATTGCAAGAAGTGATAGTAGTAACTTAGTCCTTGTTATACTATATTCTTCAATATCTACTCCAAAAATATTATCTCGATAGATTTCTGAAAAAGGTTTATTAGTGTTTTTATTTATAGCTATTGCTAACGTGTAAAAGAAACCACCACAACCACATGAAATATCTGCAAACCTCATGTTAGATATTTCCTCATCAGTAAAACCCGAAAGAACTTTACTGATGATATACTCTCGAATAGTTTCAGGTGTGTAAACTGCACCATTCACCTCCTTATCCTCAGGTGAAATTACAAATTCAAATAGTTGTATTAATTCTTCTATTCCAAATTCGTTATTTCCTTTTTTTATTTTCTGGATAAATTTCAATAACTGTTCAAATTCAACAATATCGGTTTCTGTAATAATGTACTCTCTGATGAATTCATTATTTATGACTTCTATATTATTGATTGATATGAAAGCACTTACAAGCAAACGATTAACATCATAAACCTCATATGAGTAGCTTTGTAGAAATTTTAGGACGTATTGATTCATTCTAGCTTAAATACAGAGGGAAAATATTATTCATTGTAAAATCATTGTGGATATTGCTAGAATCAAAAGCTTTAAAGTAAGGCTTCCAAAGTCGATTTTGTGCTCTTTTTATTATTTGCTGATAATCATAATCAGCTAACAACTTGTTCACAAAACCATATTGTCTATTATTGAAAAAATTAGAAATAATAAAATGAACTCCTAAGAAAATATCCATTGGAGGATGTGGAATCCTTGGAGAAGCTAAAATAGCTAATTGATCATCTAATAACTCCATTTTTTTTCCACCAAATTGAAAATGGTAAGTTGGATGCGTATATCTAGGTACATTTTCATTCTTGTGTTTATCCAAATGCCAACTACTAAAGTGTACTTTCTTATTATCAGCTTGGCTCTTGTATGCTTGTATGTATATATTTAAATAATATGCATATAGTGGATCAGTATTTAAATCCAATTCATCTTTTACCATTAGCATGTTGTCAAGGTAAATTTGGAAGAAGTGCAAATTATCTGGGAAAGTCCCTGCAATAGGGCTATTGACATAAAAGCATATGCTTTCCAATTTATAAGAAACCAAAGCTTTATTTTCAAGATTCTCGAGAATTGTATTTAAACTGCTAAATTCCCCTTCAATGTTATAGTCCCCTATCTTTTTAATAAAGATTGAAAGATCGTTTCTAAAAGCTCTCAAGTCCCAACTATTCATTTGTATTTAATTTTTTTGCGAATTCTCGAATTACCTTTTTGTCTATAGAACTTATTTCATCTTTATAATCATCAATAACAATTATTGCAGAATCAAATGATAAATATTCTTTCTCTTGCCATGGAGAATAATCTTTTATCAATTCAATTCCATCAAATGGATCTATTGGTTGTTTTGAATATTGACAAATAGTCCAGAAATTTGAACTATTAGACAATGGGGTTTTATTACATGGAACTATATCGTCGAGAGAAAGACTTTCTTTTATTATCTCTACTCTTTCAGAAGCATCTAAATAACGGAGAGGTTTCGTCGACTTTATAGTTTCTTTCCACCACAAATCAACCTTAGGCATCCACCAACGAGACGCATGATCAGAAAAAACGCCGTTATAATGGCATTCTTTTAGGCTCTCCAAAACCTTTTCCCAATCTTTGGAATCTTTGGATATCCCCAATCTAGCAGAAAGAATATCATCCCCAATAAGCAAGCCTATCGAAGAGATCAAATCACGATATATTAAATTACTATATGCAAAAACATCTCCTTTTTTGGCAGAAAATTTAGAACATAGTAACGGGCTAATACTTATTCCATCTTCACTATGAATGTCTAATAGTTCAGACAAATCAAACGAAACAGATTTTATCTTTTCATAAGTTTGAATGAATGAATTCAGTTTTTGTGAGAATCCCTGTTTGTTGTCACTAAAGTTTTTTTTAGATATTACGAAATCAAATAAATCCTGACTTGTAAAATCCTTGTAATAATTGGTAATTTCATTTTCATTCGACATAAGAATAATTGGAAGTTCAAGTTTGCTCTCAGAATGTTTTGATCTGAGAGTTTGAGCTATAGTTGGAGCGTCGAAGCATATACTATTTTTTCCTTTAGTCAATCTATAGTCTAGAACTAAAGC
Organism: Paludibacter sp.; assembly: GCA_034926015.1. Classification (GTDB taxonomy): domain Bacteria; phylum Bacteroidota; class Bacteroidia; order Bacteroidales; family Paludibacteraceae; genus Paludibacter. The sequence continues at coordinate 18,770 of JAYFRI010000070.1, forward strand.
ATCAATGTTTTCTCGAACTTTAGCTATAATTTCTCCCAAATCTTTAGGTGGGTCATAAGATTCTACAATGTACCCTAAATTCTCTAAATCGTTCTCTCTGCTTTCTGAAGATTGATCTTCAACATACAATATTTTATAAGCCATAATCATCTAATTCTTTTTCTGTTGCTTTTAATATTTCTATTCGTATACATGTGACATACCCATCCTTTGGAGAGACTACTTTTATACTACCACGATAGCTAGAAACAATATCCTTCACTATTTTCAGTCCTAATCCAGTACCTGTTATTTCATTACTTGAATTAATTTCATCAAGGCTATTTGGAGAGGTCGTTGTAAAAAACTCTTCAAAAATCTTTTCTTCATTTTCTTCAGAAATACCATCACCTGTATCCGAAAACTCTAAATAAATACTATTTTCTGTAAATCCACATTCAATGTGAATTTGCCCTGATCTTTGAGTTCTTTTAATTGCCTTCTTCGAATTTGTATAGAAATTAAACAGTATTGATGACCATTCTGAGGGATGCATTGGTAATGTGTAAAGATAATGTGCTTTCCTTTCCGGTTTGACAAATACTATATCGCTTTTAGTTGCATCATGATGTATTGAATTCCAGAACTTCTCAACTGAATTTTGTAACTCAATTGGTTTTAGTTCTCGAACTACATTCTGAGAAATAACACTATCAAAATAGGATGTATATGTTTGAAATGATGTTACATTTCTTTCTAGTATTAAGATTCTTTGTAAAACAACATTATCAGCTTGTAACTTTTCGAGAAGGAAGTTTATATCCGATTCCATATTGATAATATAATCTCTAACTTCATGTAGAAATTGCCCAATTGTAATACCAACACTACCTAAAACTCGCAACATTGATTTTTCTTTAAGCATTTTATTCTGTTCCTCTTTCTGAAGTTTCACAACTTCTTTAATATCCTCCTTGAGTTTTTGCAGCTTCTTTTTTCTCGTCTTTTTTATTTGGACATTTCCTTCTTCTTTTTCTAGTTCTCTATCTAATGCTTCAATTGTATGAGCTATATCTTTTATTCTAACCTCAATTTTGTCAAATAATTCTCCATCCCTTTGTTGACCAGAAACTATTTTAACGTTTCTTATTTCTGCAGTTTTAATAACGCCAGTTAGAAGAGTTCTATAAATAAAATTCTTTAATTGAATTAGAGCTTCATTTTCCATTAAACCTTCTCTACTAGATGTTTCATTAAAAACCTTATCATTATCAGTGAGTTCAACAAATCCAAAAAAGTTCACATTAGCATGGACAGGCAAAATAGATCTTTTAACGATTGAGGCGTCTAACCGAAGCCAATCATCCCCTGCTTCCCCATATGGTAATACCCTGAAGCCATTTCTATATAATCTTATTCCACCTTGCGTTCTAGCCAAATTTCTTATACTACTTTCATGCATTTTAGGAATTAAATCACTACCATAAACGTAATAGAATGCTCTAAATTTTACATTTCTTAGTTGACTAAAAGGTGTATCCATATTATCGGGATTGCTACCAATTTGTCCAATCTCATTTATATCAAGTTTCTTACTTTCTATGGAGTATAGTCCAAAACCTTTTTCATCTACCCAGCCCTCTATAACTGCTAGAGCATGATCGTAAATCATACTCTTTTCATCAGCTATTGTAATAATTCTATCGCCATCTGCCTTTTTGAAAACTGTTTTAAAACCGGGATCATTTGTAGTATTGACTCTATTTTGGTCATCCTCGCCTTTATTCTTAGATAATGGAAAGGGTTGAATTATGGCACTAACATATCTATAGATACGTTTAATTGAAGCTTGTGACCATCGATCTCGAAGTTTTTCAATTTTTAGAGTTGTTCCTTCTTCCTTCTGTTTTTTGATTACAGAAATTTTGTTTGTGATATTTACTAAATCAATATCCCCTTGATAACTATCCCATTTAATAGTCAATTGAAGTGCATTTTCATCATTAATTGTTTGAGTAATGATTGTAAGTATACTTCCAAGGCGTTGTACAGCAAAACGTCCAATACCTTTTTGCCCCGATCGTTTTCGTTGATAACGTTCAGAAAGCGGATTGTGAAGTTTGTCGGTTGAAGAAATCCTCATAAAACCATTTATGAGTTGATCTCGCGTCATTCCAATCCCATCGTCATCAATAATCAAAGTACCACCGACATCATCTGAATCCTCAAACCTCAAAGTTACTTTTCTAGCATCAGCATCATATGAATTTTTCACTAACTCTGAAACAGCAGTTTCTTGGCGAGCAACTAACTCAGTACCCAATCTATCAATAACACCAGCATCAACACTAAACCTAACATTCTCCTTATCATACTTTGCCAATTCACTTGATAGTGACAAAATTTTAGAATAATTAGCTACATCATTATCTTGCAATAATGAAGCAAGTTCATCTCTGATTTCTTGTTCTGCTCGTAATTGATCCATGTTTAAATTGCCATTTTGATTTATTGACTGTATATTAAATTCAACTAAATATTGATTTTGACTACAAATCTACACATTTCATTTTAAATAACCTGAATGAATTTACATATATAATTCACATCTTAATATAAGTATATAATCCTATAACATGACATTTATATAATACAAGAACTATATAAAAAATACACTAATTTAAACCTTTTCTCTCTGCTTCGAGCACTATTGACAAGAATGCATGTTTTGATAATAAGATATTAGATTTCAATATTAAATTAATTGTAAATTTTCCAAAAGCTGGACATTAAATATCCCAATCACCCCCTCTCCTATCTTTTACACACCCTACACCCCCTAAAACATCCGGTACAGGCTCTAAAAGATAGGATGAACGCTGTAAAACATCCGGAATCGTATCTTTTAGATAGGTTGAAGGCTCTAAAACATGCGATAGACCGTGTAAAAGACAGGATAAGCCTCCTGAAACATGCGGCGGCGGATGTAAAAGACCCGTTGCCCCATGTTTTTGAGTGTGCATGCCATTATGAAGTTGCAAAACCCGAAATAAGAAACGCCACTACCGGGGAAATGGGAATGGCGTTTGGTTTTACCTGTGTACAGCTTTATGGGCCGGTTTATTTTGTTTCCGTTTTTTTAGCTTTCACGGCAAAGCGTTGTTGAAGGTCGTTATAAACAGCTTCGGAACCCGGCACATTTACACGACTTGCTCCTTTTACAGAGTTGTAAAACACAAGCGCAGCATTGTATGCTTCGCTTCCAGCTACCATCACTGTATCTTCAATGGCTCTTTGCAGGGTAGATACTTGTTTCAGGATAGCATTCAAATCTTGTGAAAATAACAAATCTTTTTTGGCTTCGGCTATGTCGAGATAACCGGGTACCAAAGCGGGATTCTTTTCTGCATATTCAAGCGATTTTTGAACAAAGGCAATAGTTTTATCGCCCATTTTACTTAATTCCAATCTTTCGGTTGGGGTCAGATTGAACAACAGATAATCGGCCAACGATGCATGCAATGCAGTCAGTTTGGCATTGATATCAGCAGAAACTTCGACTGGTATCATTGTAGACACTAAATTTTCCTGTGACATAATGATAAATTTTTTAATATTAAAAAATTGAGTCTATATTTAATCAGCATTTAAGGCTGTACACTGGTCAAAAACAATAAGTTGTAAAAAAACGCCGTAAATATATAAAATATTTTTTCAACAACAATCTATTGACCCCAAATATTTTAAAATATTTTTTTCAATGGAGTTACACAAGCAATCAACAGGTGAACTTTTCGATACCAGCTTTTGTTTCTAAGAATATAATTTTTAAAAAATCAGGATATTATGAAAGCACTTAAATGGATTTTAATAGTGGTGGTATCAATTATCGGATTGATATTGCTGACAGCATTGTTTGTTAAAAAGGATTTTGCTGTAGAAAAACAAATTGAAATAAATAAGCCCAAACAAGAGGTTTATAACTACGTGGTTTTATTGAAAAATCAGAACAACTTCAGTAAATGGGCCACTACCGACCCCGCCATGGAAACGACTTTCAGCGGAGTGGATGGCACTGTAGGCTTTGTTTCGGCATGGAAAAGCGAAAACAAAAATGTAGGTTCGGGCGAACAGGAGATCACTAAAATTGATCCGGGCAAACGGATTGATTATGAATTGCGCTTCAAAGAACCGATGGAAGACACCAATATGGCGCACATGACTTTGGACAGCATAGGCGAAAACAAAACACTTGTAAAGTGGGGATTCGAAGGGGTAATGAAATATCCGACCAACATTACGCTGCTGTTTCTGGATTTTGACAAATTGATTGGAGGTGATTTCGAATTCGGATTGAACAAATTAAAGGGGATTTTAGAAGAATAATATATCCACACTTGTCAACGTACTTCTCCCCGATAGGCAATGAGCGTATCGGGGAGTTTTTTGTTCCGACCCCAACGAACAACCTCATCAGCTCCACAACATTGATATTCAACGCCGAAAATCAGCATCATCCCTACCAGTACTGCGGCGTTTATTGGCTCCATCGACAATTGGCTTACAATGCATCAGCAGCAGGAATCTTTTTCCGATTATTTTCATCGATTTTACAACATTATTGCATTTATATACAAATATTACTTTTTTAAATTGTAACATATCAATAAGATAATACTTTTTTGTTGATTTTTGCCATCTCCACATTGCAAAACAAATTATTTATCGTAAATTTGTGGTCAAAATAACAGTAAATGGAGGCGTTTTATAAAACACATAACTATTTGGTCGAACACGTGCAATCGCCGGTTCGTCGGCAGTTGATGGATGAAATAGACTGGAGCCACCGACTGATTGGTATCAAAGGAAGCCGGGGTGTAGGAAAAACAACATTTTTGCTTCAATATGCCAAAGAACATTTTGGAACTGATCGTTCATGCCTTTACATAAATTTCAACAATTTATATTTCACCCAACACACATTAGTAGAGTTTGCGGGAGACTTTTGCAAACAGGGGGGTAAAACACTGCTTATCGATCAGACTTTTAAATACGAAAACTGGTCGAGTGAATTGCGCGAGTGCTACGATACCTACCCCGAACTACACATTGTGTTTTCAGGATCGTCGGTAATGCGACTGATTGAGAACAACACCGACATACAGGACATAGTGGTATCCTATAATCTGAGAGGATTTTCGTTCCGCGAATACCTGAACTACAGCTCCGGATCTGCTTTCAGATCGTATTCGCTCGACGAAATTATGCAAAATCATGTGGCAATAGCCCGCGAAATTTGTGCAAAAGTAAAACCGCTCGATTTTTTTCAACCCTATCTTGTACATGGATTTTACCCTTTCTTTCTCGAGCAGCGTAACTTCTCGGAAAACCTGCTCAAAACCATGAACATGATGCTGGAGGTGGATATTTTGCTTATCAAACAAATTGACCTTAAATATCTGGCCAAGATAAGGAAACTGCTTTACATCCTGATGACAAGCGCACCCGCCGGGCCCAATATAAGTCAGCTAAGCGTAGAAATTGAAACCTCGCGCGCCACCATAATGAATTACATCAAGTACCTTAAGGATGCACGCTTGCTGAATTTACTTTATTCCGAAGGAGAAGAATTTCCGAAAAAACCAAAGCAAATTTACGTTCAGAACACCAATCTGATGCATGTGGTAAGTCACGAAGGCATAGATAAAGAGGCCGAATGTCGTACATTTTTTTACAATGCACTGCATGCCAAACACAAGGTAAACCTGAGCAGGTATCAGCACGAATTCAGTATCGATCATCAAGATCATTTCAGATGCGACCACAAACATCAGCACAATCATTCGTCGAAAGTATTTTACGTATTGAATGATGCCGAAGTAGGAAATAAAAACGAGATTCCGCTCTGGTTGTTCGGGTTTCTTTATTGAGAAAGAAGACAAAAGACAAAAGACTAGAATAGAAAATTTAAAACAATTATAATTACAAACAAAAATGGCTAAAACAAAAAAATTTTTAACCTGTGATGGTAACCAGGCTGCTGCACATATTGCATATATGTTCAGTGAAGTAGCTGCAATTTATCCCATCACTCCATCGTCGACCATGGCAGAATATGTTGACGAATGGGCAGCCGGTGGCCGCAAAAACATGTTTGGCGAAAAAGTACAGGTACAGGAAATGCAATCGGAAGGTGGAGCAGCAGCAGCTATGCACGGCTCGCTTCAGGCTGGTGCATTGACTACTACATTTACCGCTTCGCAGGGTTTATTGCTTATGGTGCCTAATATGTATAAAGTGGCCGGAGAATTACTTCCGGGCGTTTATCATGTTTCGGCACGTGCACTGGCTTCGCATGCGCTTTCCATCTTTGGCGATCATCAGGACGTTATGGCTGTTCGCCAGACCGGCTGTGCTATGTTTGCCACAGGTTCGGTACAAGAGGTAATGGACTTAGCAGCTATCGCTCACCTTGCCGCCATCAAAACACGTGTACCTTTCGTTCACTTCTTCGATGGTTTCCGTACTTCGCACGAAATTCAGAAAATTGAAGAAATAGATCAGGAAGCTGTAGTTGGCTTGCTCGATCAGGATGCATTGAAAGAATTCCGCGATCGTGCACTGAACCCCGAACACCCTGTTGTGCGTGGTACTGCCCAAAACCCCGACATTTATTTCCAGGCCCGCGAAGCTTCGAATCCATTCTACGATGCAATTCCCGCTGTTGTGGAAGAATATCTTGGCAAATTAGGCGAAATTACAGGACGTAACTACGGCTTGTTCGATTATTACGGAGCACCCGATGCCGACCGTGTAGTTGTAGCCATGGGATCGTCGACTGAGGCCATCCGCGAAGGTATTGATTACCTTACCGAAAAAGGCGAAAAAGTAGGTTTGATCTCTGTTCACCTGTACCGTCCGTTCTCGGCTAAACACTTCCTTTCTGTAATGCCTAAAACGGCTAAACGCGTTTGTGTACTCGACCGTACAAAAGAACCCGGAGCCGGTGGCGAACCATTGTACCTCGATGTAAAAGACGTGCTTTATGGCACAGAAAATCAACCATTGGTAGTAGGCGGACGCTATGGACTTTCTTCAAAAGACTTTACTCCTGCTCAGGTATTGGCCGTTTACCAAAACTTAAGCTTACCTTCACCACGTAATGGTTTCACTGTAGGTATTGTTGATGATATTACCTTCACTTCCCTCCCGCTTGGCGAAGAAATTCCGATGGGTGGCTCGGGCATTTACGAAGCTAAATTCTATGGTTTAGGTGCCGATGGTACTGTAGGAGCGAACAAAAACTCTATCAAAATTATTGGCGACAACACCGATAAATACTCTCAGGCTTATTTCTCGTACGACTCGAAGAAATCTGGCGGTTTCACTTGTTCGCACCTTCGTTTTGGTACTACACCAATCCGTTCTACTTATTTGGTAACCACCCCTGACTTTGTAGCATGTCACGTTCAGGCTTACCTGCGTTTGTACGATGTAACCAAAGGCTTGAAGAAAAACGGAACTTTCCTTCTGAACACTGTTTGGAGCGAAGAAGAAGTTAAAACTCACCTTCCGGTGAAAGTAAAAAAATACCTTGCTGCCAACAATATCACATTGTACACCATCAATGCTACCAATATTGCGCAGGAAATAGGCTTGGGCAACCGCACCAACACCATTCTTCAATCGGCATTTTTCAAAATCACCAACGTAATTTCGTACGAACTTGCCGTTGAGAAAATGAAGTACGCCATTGTGAAATCGTATGGCAAAAAAGGAGAAGATGTTGTCAATAAAAACTATGCAGCTGTTGATCGCGGTGGTGAATACACAAAGATTGATGTTCCGGCTGAATGGGCATTTCTTGCCGACGAAGATGAATTGATCAAAGCAGTTCCTGCCTTTATCAAAGACCTTGTAGAACCTATCAACGCACAAGCAGGTGACGACATTCCTGTTTCGGCATTCAAAGGACGTGAAGATGGTACCTGGATTCAGGGAACTTCGAAGTTCGAAAAACGAGGTGTAGCTGCATTTGTTCCTGTTTGGGACAAAGACAACTGTATCCAGTGTAACCAATGTGCTTACGTTTGTCCTCACGCTGCTATTCGTCCGTTCCTGTTGGATGCTGTTGAAGCCTCTAAAGCTCCATTTGCTGCCGACACTTTGAAAGCAAACGGTAAACAGTTTGCCGATATGAGCTTCCGTATTCAGGTTGACGTGCTCGACTGTATGGGTTGCGACAACTGTGCTGAAGTTTGTCCGGGCAATAAAAACGGTAAAGCATTGAAAATGGTGCCTATCGAAACTCAATACGAAAATCAGGACAACTGGGATTTCTGCGTAGAAACAGTAAAAACAAAACAACATCTTGTTGATACCAAAGCCAACGTGAAAAACTCACAGCTTGCTACTCCATTGTTCGAATTCTCGGGTGCTTGTGCCGGTTGTGGTGAAACTCCTTACGTAAAATTAGTAACTCAGCTCTTTGGCGATCGTCAGATGGTTTCGAATGCAACTGGCTGTAGCTCTATTTATTCTGCTTCGGCGCCATCAACTCCATACACTACCAACGAAGACGGACGCGGACCAGCATGGGCCAACTCATTGTTCGAGGACAATGCTGAGTTTGGTTTGGGTATGGTATTCGCCTACGACAATATGCGCGACCGTTTGGTACGCCTGATGACAGAAGCGATAGCCGAAGACTGCTGCTCGGATGAATTAAAAGGGTTATTTGCCGAATGGATTGAATTCCGCAACGATGCCGACAAATCGAAAGAATTGGCTGCCAAAATCACTCCACTCGTTAACGAAAAGAAATGCGATAAATGTGCTACCATTTCGGGTCTTACCCAATACCTTGTGAAACAATCGCAATGGATAGTAGGTGGCGACGGATGGGCATACGATATCGGTTTCGGTGGTTTGGATCACGTGATTGCTTCGGGTAAAAACGTAAACATTCTGGTACTCGATACCGAAGTTTATTCTAACACAGGAGGTCAGGCTTCGAAATCTACTCCGGTAGGCGCTGTTGCTAAATTTGCTGCCTCAGGCAAGAGAATTCGCAAGAAAGACCTTGGTATGATTGCTGCCACTTATGGTTATGTATATGTGGCTCAGGTAGCCATGGGCGCTAACCAGGCACAGACACTGAAAGCCATTCGCGAAGCCGAAGCTTATGATGGACCATCTATCGTTATTGCTTACTCACCATGTATCAGTCACGGACTGCGTGCAGGTATGGGCAAAGCCAACGAAGAACAGAAAAATGCTGTGGATTGCGGATACTGGCATTTGTACCGCTACAATCCTGCACTGGAAGCTGAAGGAAAGAACCCAATGCAACTCGATTCGAAAGAACCACAATGGGAAAAATTCCAGGACTTCCTCAAAGGAGAAGTACGTTACACATCGTTGATGAAACAATTCCCCGAAGAAGCTAAAGAACTGTTCGTTGCTGCCGAAGAAAATGCCAAATGGCGTTATGCCGGCTACAAACGTATGGCCAATATAGAATTCTAAATTCAACACACTTCTTCAGCCGGAGGGCTAAACTTCCGGGAGAAAAAGCTCAATATCGAAAAAAAGACTGTTCCGAAACGAACAGTCTTTTTTTTGAGAATTAAGAATGCAGTAGACAGAGGCGGATTCAACAGTTCAACGTTTCAACAACTGATAGTGTCTGAAATACAAGGTAAGGCGTCTGAAATGTAAGGTAAGGGAGTCTTGTGCAACAAAGTGTATATATAAATCAACAAAATGAATATATAAACCAACAAAATGAATATAAAACTCAAAATGTGTATATATAAGCCAATAAAGTAAATATAAATGAGATTGAAAAAGCAAGCCCAAAAAAATGGTTTGAATTTCTTTTGAGCTACCAGAAAAACAGTATTACTAAAAAATTATTAAAGCTTTCGAAAAATAAATGGCGAAATCTCAAAAAAAACATTTAGATTTGCAAAGCATTAATAATGCTATTAAATAATGCTATTGAAATAGAGTTTGCATAAGATTCAAACATATTTCAGTCGATTTCTGAAACAAGCAAAATTTTCAACAACAAGCAAATAACCAACAACAGCAATTTTTATCATTTTAAGAAATCTGAAACCATAAAATTTTTTAATCTCATATTAATAGTTCTATTAAATATGACATTTAAAAGCAAAAATAACAACCTAACAAATAGTAAACGTATGAACAGATACATTTTTTTACTGCTATTGGCATTAAGTTTTCTAAACTCTTCGGCATTTGGGCAGCTCAGCATTGATCAATGTCAGGATAAAGCACGCAAAAATTATCCTCAAATTAAACAGTACAATTTAATAGAACAGACAAGCGCATATAATATTTCGAATGCCAACAAGGGTTATTTGCCGCAATTATCATTTTCGGCTCAGGCTACTTATCAGTCGGATGTAACGGAAATCCCTGCCAGTCTGGGACAGATGCTCAGTCAGCTGACCGGTCAAAATATAACAATAGCATCGATGAGCAAAGACCAGTACAAAATGGTGGCCGAACTTAGCCAAACCATTTGGGATGGCGGAATGATAAGTTCACAAAAAGAGCAGATAAAAGCAAATACAGAACTTGAAAAGCAAAAACTTGAAGTTGATTTATATACGATCAATGAGCGGGTGAATCAGATTTTTTTTGGCATTCTTGCATTAAACGAGCAGAGAGTTCAAATTGATTTGCTACAAAAAGAGCTACAAACAAATTACGAAAAAGTAAAAGCTTATATGCAAAATGGTGTAGCAAATCAGGCCGACCTTGATATGATAAGAGTTGAGCAGCTAAAAGTTAAACAAAAAAATGCCGAGCTAATCTCATTACAAAAATCATACAGAGAAATGCTGGCTATAATGATAGCTGATACCACAGCGCTAACAGCGGCACTGGATAAACCTGTTTTCGATACAAATATCAGCAGCGAATTAGAAATAAAACGCCCGGAACTGAAACTCTTTGATGCTCAAACAAACTTATTTGCAAGTCAGGAAAAAATAATCAGAGCAGGAAATTTACCAAAATTGGGAGTTTTCGGACAAGGAGGCTACGGAAATCCGGGACTCAACATGTTCAATCCGGGCTTTACGCCCTATTATATTCTTGGCGCCAAATTGACATGGAATTTTAGCGGACTTTATTCGCAAGGTAATCATCTTCAAAAAATTGCTTTGAATAAGCAAACTGTAGCATCGCAAAAGGAAACATTTCTTTTCAACACCAATTTGAAGGTCGTAAACGCGCAAAATGAAATCGCAAAAATTAAAGAACAAATCAAAAGCGATGATGAGATTATTGCACTACGCAAAAACATAAAAAAAGCTGCCGAAGTAAAAGTTGAAAACGGAACACTTACTGTTACGGACCTGATCAGAGAAATAAACGCCGAAAGTACAGCCATTCAGGAGAAAGCACTTCGCCAGATACAGTTATCTATGGCTGTCTACAATCTTAAGAATATCACAAATAATCAGTAAATAATATCAAAAACAGAAAATATGAAAACTTTAAAATTCATTTACATTGGAATTGTAACTGCTTTATTTACAGCTTGTGCTGATAAAACTGCTGATTATGATGCATCGGGCACCTTCGAAGCTACTGAAATTGTGGTATCATCGGAAGTAAACGGTAAAATACTCGAGTTTAATGTTCAGGAAGGTACCACATTACAAAAGGATCAGTTCGTAGGAACGATTGACAGCGTGCAACTATTTTTACGTAAAAAACAATTGCAAAAAAACATAGAAGCTATAAAAAGCCGTCAGCCCGAAACGCAAAAACAAATTGCTGTCATCGAGCAACAAATCAGCACACAAAAGCGCGAGAAACAACGATTTCACAATTTGGTACAAGCCAATGCCGCCAATCAGAAACAAATGGATGATATAAATGCGCAGATAGCAGTACTCGAGAAACAACTCGAAGCACAAAAATCATCATTATCAATAACAACAAAGGGGATTAACGAAGATGCATCAACACTCGAAATCCAGATTGAACAAATAAATGATCAGCTTAAAAAATGCCGGATCAACAATCCCATTAATGGCACTGTGTTAGTTAAATATGCCGAAGCAAACGAATTAGCCCTACCGGGCAAAGCGCTTTATAAAATTGCCGATATCGAAAATATGATTTTCAGGGCATATATCACATCCGATTTACTTACGAAATTAAAAATTGGTCAGGAGGTGAAAGTATTTGCCGACTTTGGTGAAGAAACACGCGCATACAAAGGGAAGATTGAATGGATTTCGAGCAAATCGGAATTTACACCGAAAACAATCCAAACCAAAGATGAACGTGCCAATCTTGTGTACGCAGTGAAAATTGCAGTAAAAAACGATGGGTTCCTGAAAATTGGAATGTACGGAGCGGTTCAATTGTAAATTGTAAATTGTAAATGAAAAATTGAGTATGGAGAATTATGAACCGTCAATTATTAATTGTCAATTAGTCAGCAAGTCATTTGGCAAGGTAAAGGCTTTGGAACGTATCAGTTTCGATGTTCAACCCGGAGAATTGTTTGGGATTATTGGCCCCGATGGTGCCGGGAAGACAACCCTGTTCCGTATTCTTACCACATTAATACTTGCTGACACAGGAACAGTACGCGTTGATGGTATGGATGTAGTTAAAGATTTCAAAGCCATCCGGAACGAAGTTGGATATATGCCGGGGCGGTTTTCACTGTACCAGGATTTGACAGTAGAAGAAAATCTGGATGTTTTTGCAAAAGTGTTTAGAACTTCGATCGAGGAAAATTATCACTTAATTGAAGATATATACAAGCAAATTGAGCCTTTCAAAAAACGCAGAGCCGGTAAACTTTCGGGAGGAATGAAGCAAAAACTGGCACTTTGCTGCGCGCTGATCCATAAACCCAAAGTATTGTTTCTCGACGAACCCACAACGGGTGTCGACCCTGTTTCGCGAAAAGAATTCTGGGATATGCTAAAAAGACTTAAAGCACAAGGTATTACCATTCTCGTGTCAACTCCTTATATGGATGAAGCAAGCCTTTGCGACCGGATAGCATTAATTCAGAATGGCAGTTTTCTGAAAATAGATGCACCGCAGAATATTGTAAACCAATTTCCGCATGAATTGTGGTCGGTAAGCAGCGATGCAATGTCGAAACTGCTGACTGATTTGCGGAAAATTCCAGAGATCAGATCCTGTTTTTCGTTTGGCGAGTCGCACCACGTAACGCTCAAAGATAGAAACTGGAGCATTGATGTGCTGAAAGCAGAATTAGAAAAGTATGGACATACATCTATTGATATCAAAAAAGCTGAAGCTTCTATCGAGGATTGTTTTATGGACTTAAGCAATGAGTAATTGACAGTTAAAAATGAATAATTGATAATGAATAATATACATTCATCAGAACAGGGTTTAAAAACTGACATAGTAATATCAGTGGAAAATCTTACAAAGAAATTTGGGTCTTTTAGTGCTGTCGATAATATAACATTTGAGGTTAGCAAAGGCGAGATCTTTGGATTTTTGGGTGCCAATGGTGCAGGAAAAACTACTGCCATGCGCATGTTGAGCGGATTGAGTTATGCCACTTCGGGCAAAGGAATTGTAGCCGGATATGACATCAACACGCAATCGGAACAGATAAAGAAAACAATCGGGTATATGAGCCAAAAGTTTGCCTTGTACGATGACTTAAAAGTATGGGAAAATATACGGCTGTTTGCCGGAATTTATGGAGTGCCCGAGAAAGAAATAGCTCCCCGGACCGACACATTGCTCAAACAGCTTGGCTTTGAAAATGAACGGGAAACACTTGTAAAATCACTTCCCTTAGGCTGGAAGCAAAAATTAGCTTTTTCGGTAGCCATTTTTCACGAACCTACTCTTGTGTTTTTAGACGAACCAACCGGTGGCGTGGATCCGGCTACACGTCGAAACTTCTGGGAAATGATTTATCAGGCTTCAGATAGGGGTATTACCATTTTTGTAACTACACATTATATGGACGAAGCCGAATACTGTCATCGTGTTTCCATAATGGTAGATGGAAAAATTGAAGCCCTCGACAGTCCCAAAAACCTCAAAAAACAATTCAATGCCAAAAGCATGGATGAAGTTTTTCATAAATTAGCGCGCAAATCAACCCGTAAAGCCGATTAACATGAAACAGTTTTTGACATTTGTAAGAAAAGAATTTTATCATATTTTCCGCGACAGGTGGACCATGATCATTCTGTTATTGCTTCCCATCCTGATGCTCGTTTTGTTTGGCTTTATGATGTCGACCGAAGTAAAAAACACAAAATTTGCCATCTACGATCCTTCGCACGATGTAGCCACGCAAGGTATTGTGAACAAAATATCAATGAGTAAGTATTTTATCTTTTCCGGATATCTTGATAGTCCGGATCAGATTGAGAAAGTTTTCAGAAAGGGAGATATCGGACTTGTAATAGTGTTTAGCGAACGATTTTACGAAAATATGATGCATACAGGCGATGCACAAATTCAGCTAATAGCCGATGGCTCCGACCCCAATACCGCCTCAACACTAACTATGTATGCCACAAGTTTGATATCGATGTACCAACAGGATATGATGGGAGAAATGAAAATCCCCTATCAAATTAAACCCAATGTAAAATTTCTCTACAATCCCACGCTGAAAGGTTCGTACAATTTTGTTCCCGGCGTTATGGGAATGATACTCATGCTCATTTGTGCCATGATGACTTCGGTATCCATTGCCCGCGAAAAAGAGATGGGAACAATGGAAGTTTTATTGGTATCGCCTATGAAGCCGATTCAGATAATTATATCTAAAGTAGTCCCTTATTTCTTTGTTTCGGTCATCAACCTTGCAACCATTCTTATCATTTCAGTTTTCGTACTTGGAGTGCCTATCAATGGCAGTCTGTGGTTACTCATCTTTATCTCGTTGATATTTATTTTTGTTTCGCTGGCGCTTGGATTACTCATTTCGTCGGCAGTGGATAAGCAAATGGTGGCGCTACTGATATCGGGGATGGTTATGATGCTGCCGATAATAATGCTTTCGGGCATGATGTTTCCTATAGAAAACATGCCTGCTATACTTCGCTGGTTATCAGAGATTATCCCTGCCAAATGGTACATGATTGCCGTAAAAAAAATTATGATACAAGGGCTTGGGTTCTCTTCGGTGCTTAAAGAGTTTACCGTACTGAGTTGTATGGCCGTAATTCTTATTGCCGCAAGTGTTAAACGGTTCAAATACAGACTTGACTGATTAATTAATAATTATGCTTTTGCATGATTTTTAAAGTATTACATTTTTTTTTGAAATATATTCTAATTGAGCAAACATACTTATGCTTAAATATTTAATAGAAAAGGAGTTTAAACAGTTTTTCAGGAACAGCTTTCTCCCCAGAGTTGTAGTGGCATTACCGTTTGTTGCCACACTTATTTTTCCATTGGTAGCCAATTACGATGTAAAAAACATCAATCTGAGCATTGTCGACAGCGATAAAAGTCCGTATTCGAGCGAGTTAGTGCGTAAGATTGAATCTTCGGGTTATTACCGTATTACCGATGTGTCGGCCACTTACAATGCAGCACTCAAAAGCATAGAACAATATAAAGCCGATGTTATTCTTGAAATCCCTGTCCAATTTGAAAAGGATTTGGTTCGCGAAGGAGCAAGCACGGTGTTAATCTCCGCCAATACAGTAAACGGAATGAAAGGCGGTTTGGGAAGTGCATACCTCAGTGCCATTGTTGCCGATTTCAATTCGCAGATTCGCAGCGAACTTATGCAGATAAAAAATGGCAAACAAGTTCCTGCCATCGAAATTGTACCTATGTATAAGTTCAACCCACGCCTTATTTATAAAGTATTTATGATACCTGCCATCATGATTATGATTTTGGCGCTTGTATGCGGTTTTTTACCGGCAATTAACATTGTTGGCGAAAAAGAAAGCGGCACATTTGAGCAAATGAATGTTACCCCCGTAAGCAAAATTCATTTTATACTCGCTAAGCTTATTCCGTATTGGGTGGTAGGTTTTGTAGTACTCACCATTTGTTTTTTGGCGGCTTGGGCGTTTTACGGATTTCTTCCTGTTGGAAGTTTTGTAACCTTGTACATATTCACAACCTTGTTTGTATTGGCAATATCTGGTTTCGGACTTGTAATCTCCAACTATGCCAGCACAATTCAACAAGCTATTTTTATGATTTTCTTTTTTGTAATTACCTTTATATTTATGAGCGGGCTATACACTCCTGTAGCCAGTATGCCCGAATGGGCGCAGGCGTTGAGTACTTTTAGCCCTCTAAAATATATAATTATGGTGTTCAGGTTGGTGTATCTGAAAGGCAGCACAGTTTCGGATCTTCTTGTACCATTTGTTGCGCTATCAGGTTTTGCTGTATTTTTTAATGGATGGGCAATTTTAAGTTATCGCAAAAAAAGTTGACAACAAAAATAAAATGAACACAATTAAATCCTAGCCATGTTTATTTAAACAAGTTTTTCGCTTATATTTGTCTGGCAAACAAGAAATGACTAAAACTGTAGCCATACAGCATGCAGTAAATAAGACCATTAAACTTAAAACAGATGAAGATGAAAACTACAACTATTTTCAGAAAGGCCTTACACTTTTTTAGTTTAGAATCCGAACTCGAGCATCAGGATTCGGTTTATGAAGAAATTAAAAAAGGAATTGTTTTCAAAGGCACAAATCTTTGGATTTTGATTTTTGCAATTATTGTTGCTTCAGTGGGACTGAATATGAACTCAACAGCTGTAATAATCGGAGCAATGCTTATCTCGCCACTTATGGGACCGATCAACGGAATGGGCTATAGTATTGCAACATATGACTTTGATTTATTTAGAAAATCAGTAAAAAACTTTTCATTTGCAATATTAGCGAGTCTTGTTGCTTCGACGCTTTATTTTGTTTTGAGTCCTGTTTCCACTGCACATTCCGAGTTGTTAGCCCGAACAAGTCCTACAATTTACGATGTGCTGATTGCACTTTTTGGTGGTTTAGCTGGTATAGTTGCGATAAGCAGCAAGCAAAAAGGGAATGTGATACCCGGAGTCGCCATTGCAACCGCTTTAATGCCTCCTTTATGTACTGCCGGTTATGGATTGGCTACAAGACAATTTGATTTTTTCTTTGGCGCATTTTATCTTTTCACAATCAATACCATTTTCATAGCAATTGCATCGGTTTGGATTTCGCAGATTTTAAAATTCCCCATCCGAACCATAGTTGATGAAGGCAAAAAGAAAAGAATAGACAGAACCATTACATTGGTAATTACAATAGTTCTGTTACCAAGCATATTTTTTGGATATAAACTCGTAAAGCAGGAAAGATTTTCACAAAATGCAAATTCCTATGTATCAAATATTTCCGTATTTGAAGGGCAGTACCTTCTAAAAAACAAGATTGATGCTTATGCAAATAAAATTACATTAATTTATGGAGGCACTGGACTTTCGGAACAACAAAAAAATGCCATCATTCAAAAATCAAAGGATTTTAATATCGAAGAAGCTGAAATAACAATAGAACAAGGACTTACATTCAACAATATGGATAATGCAAACATCGAATTATTCAGCCTCAAAGAACAAAATATCATTCTTAACAATTTATTAAGTAAGAAAAATTCTGAATTAGACAGTATCGTAAGCCATCAAAAATTCGGACAGTCGATATTTAACGAAATTAAGGCGATATATCCGCAAATAACTGGTTGTATATATGCTGAATCATCAAGTTTTAGCGATACGCTTCAATCTGCACTACCGATACCAGTTGTAATATTGTCGTTCAAATCGTCGCTCCGCGATGCTGATAAGCAGAAAATTAGAAGTTGGTTGGTACAAAGGCTGAAAAACAACGCAGTAAAAGTTTATTACGAGTAAAACAATACAACCCCATTCATTTCAACGAATTACATAAAAGCCTTCTGATGAATAATTATTCCTCTATATTTAAAAGCATCGCCGTTCGGAACGAAGCGTGCTATGCCGAACATATTACAGGCTGAACCGTTATTAAACAAATAAAGCACTAAAGTTTAAATTATCATTTTTTGATATGCAATAAAATCGACACAAAAACCAAACTTGATACAGGTGCAAGTCTTAAAGTTTCGCTTTTCAAGGAATTGATAAAAAAACGTACAATGACGGCAACAACTTTATTGGCTATTTTTTTTCTAATAGTCTAAAAATAACTTTGTATGGAAATCGTAATTATTTGTCTGGCAGCATTTTTAACGGCTATATTAACTTTCTTCTCGGGCTTTGGACTGGGAACCATCCTTGCCCCTGTTTTTGCTATATTCTTTCCCATCGATATTGCTATTGCACTCACCGGCGTTGTACATTTTTCGAATAATCTTTTCAAAATTGCACTGATAGGCAGAAATACCGACAAAGCAGTTTTGCTGCGTTTTGGAATCCCGGCCATTTTAGCTTCGTTTGCCGGAGCATGGTTATTACTAAAAATCACTGTTCTGCCTACCATTGCAGAATACGAGTTATGGGGCAAAACATTCGAAATTACGGCCGTAAAACTGATCATTGCTTTGCTGTTAATTATTTTCTCCATTCTTGAAATTTCGCCTTCATTTCAAAAAATTCAATTCGGAAAAGACAAATTGGTGTGGGGAGGAATTCTGAGCGGATTCTTCGGTGGTTTATCAGGAATTCAGGGAGCCATTCGCAGTGCGTTTTTAATAAAAAGCGGACTTTCAAAAGAAGCTTATATTGCCACCGGCGTTGTAATTGCCTGTTTGGTAGATTTCACAAGGCTCTCGGTTTATGCCTCGCGCTTTACGACTGCAAATCTTCACGAAAACATGACACTTTTAATTTCGGCAACACTTGCTGCAATAGCAGGAGCATATTTTGGCAAGAAACTGCTGAAAAAAGTCACCTTACATAGTATACAACTCGTTGTAGCCGTAATGCTTATATTAATTTCAATTGCATTAGGTGCAGGTATTATTTAACAAAATCATCCAATGACGACGTTCAGCCCCAATATTCAACGATATTGCCTCCGGAAACCGATTCGTAAACCTTGTTTCACAGGAAGCTTGAATTGATTTGTGTTTTTATTAACAGCCCACCTACACAACTTACTTTCAACACAATTACATGC
>JAYFRI010000281.1:0-3527 GCA_034926015.1 Paludibacter sp.
CTGTGAGCAGGATGGCAGCTTTAAATCATCAGTTGACAAATTCTATTCGAATGATGATTTAAAAGAAATTTCAGCTTTGTTTAATGCGCAACCAGGTGATTTGATTTTGATTTTAGCAGGTAACAAAACAAAAACGCAGAAAGCGCTTTGCGAATTGCGTCTTGAAATGGGATCGAGACTAGGACTTCGTGATAAAAATGTATATGCACCACTTTGGGTTATCGATTTTCCTTTGTTCGAATGGGATGATGAAACACAACGTTATTATGCTACACATCACCCATTTACATCTCCAAATCTGGATGATGTTCCGTTACTTGACACTGATCCGGGACAAGTAAGAGCTACTGCATATGATATGGTTATCAATGGTGTAGAGCTGGGAGGTGGATCCATTCGTATTCACGATAGTAACTTGCAAAACAGAATGTTCGAATTGCTTGGATTTACTCCTGAAAAGGCACAAGCACAGTTTGGATTTTTGATGAATGCATTTAAATACGGAGCGCCACCACACGGAGGTTTGGCTTTCGGACTTGATCGCCTTGTATCGTTGTTTGCCGGACTCGACAGTATACGTGACTGTATTGCTTTCCCGAAAAATAATTCAGGACGTGATGTAATGATTGATGCACCATCATTGATCGATCAGTCGCAGTTGGATGAATTAAATCTTATAATTGATATTAAAGAAAAGTAATCACTTAAGAATAAATTAATTATGACTGAAAAAGAAATTAAAGACAGAGCCGAACAAATTGTAGAGGCGCTGACGTCGTTGAGTTTGGGTCGTGAACCTAATATGCTGTCGAACGATGCATTTAAGAAGTTATCTTCTCATCCGAATTTTTTCGAGATTAGAAATGCTTATATTGAATATCTTCAGTCATTCGATGGAAATATCGAAGACTCAGAAGACATTAAGAAAATGTTTGACTTTAGATTACACATTGTAGAGTTGTTCGATATTTTGTAATTATCTTGATTTATTGTTCAGGTATAGAGAGAGGAGTTATTTTAAATAGCTCCTTTTTTATTTTCTTTTTGCTGATGTAGGATAGTACTTTTTATACAGTTCAAAAAAAAACAAACATTTTCTATTTTACATAATATGTATTATAGCAAAAATGTATATTAAATTTTCAGATAGATTCATATAGTAAAATTGAAACAATAATTGTATTAGAAATTCAATTATTCAAATGTGTATAGATCTGTTATTAAGTAGCTTAAAGAATAAAACTTTTGCTCAAAAGTAATTATATGCTTTTATCTAAAAAATAAACAATTGAAATTGAGAATTTTCAGCTTATTTGTCTGATAATCAGCCATAATGCTAAAGTGGAATTAAAAGACAATAATTGGCCGTTTCAGAGTCTTTACAAAGATGATTCAATCTTTTGTTTCCTAAAAAGCTATTTTATAATCTTTTACACTGCTTTTTTGGGATCGCCTCCCCCACTCTATGCATTTCCTTTGATGTTAAAAATCCCATTCTTGAGACAAGAATGGGATTTTAATTTATTTATATTGAGTACAATAAGCTTAGAATAAGCTCCATGCAACAGTCAATCCAGCCATAACAATAGAAACCATACTCATCAGTTTAATAAGGATATTCAACGATGGGCCTGAAGTATCTTTGAAAGGATCGCCAACAGTATCGCCAACAACTGTAGCTTTATGATTATCAGAACCTTTTCCTCCAAGGTTTCCTTCTTCTATGTATTTTTTTGCATTATCCCAAGCACCACCAGCATTGGCCATAAACACAGCCAAAACAAAGCCTGTGCTTAAACCGCCAATCAATAATCCCAATACACCACCTACGCCTAAGATTAAGCCGGCAACAACAGGAACAATAATAGCAAGCAAAGAAGGAAACAGCATTTCGCGTTGTGCACCTTTTGTAGAAATAGCGACACAACGAGCGTAATCAGGTTCTGCTTTGCCTTCCATAATACCAACTATTTCACGGAACTGACGACGAACTTCTTCCACCATACTTTGAGCTGCACGTCCTACAGCATTCATTGTAAGGCCGCAGAAAACAAAAGCCATCATTGAACCAATAAATATCCCAACCAACACAATAGGATTCATTAAAGTTACATTGTAATAAGTCATAAAATCTGTAAACGAGGATGTCCGGATTTGCTCAAGTGACAACATCTCGGTTCCTACTTGCGCTAGTCCATTTAATGAAGCAGAGGCGATACGTTCGAGAGCAATTTTAATTTCTTCAATATAAGATGCTAACAACGCTAAAGCAGTAAGCGCAGCCGAACCGATGGCAAAACCTTTACCTGTAGCAGCCGTTGTGTTACCGAGTGCATCTAAAGCATCCGTGCGTTTGCGCACTTCAGGGTCAAGGCCACTCATTTCCGCATTACCTCCGGCGTTATCGGCAATTGGTCCATAAGCATCGGTGGCAAGAGTGATACCCAAAGTAGAAAGCATACCAACAGCAGCAATACCAATCCCATATAGACCTAAAGTGAGGTTTGATGTAAAGGTAAAACTAACAACGTCGAATTGAGCAGCTAAAAATGCCAACACAATAGCGATAGAGATGGTAACAACAGGAATAGCTGTAGAAATCATTCCTAAACCTAAACCAGATATAATTACAGTAGCAGGTCCGGTTTTAGAACTTTCAGCTACTTTTTGGGTAGGTCTATAACTTTGAGAAGTAAAATATTCAGTAGCCTGACCTATAATTATACCAGCAATAAGTCCAACTACTACCGAACATGAAATACCGATCCAGTTTTCGATACCCAACGCCCAAAGAATAGCAAAAGTAGATACAGCGATCAAAGCCGAACTTACATTCACTCCAAGTCCCAAAGCACCAAGTAAATCTTTCATTTTAGCACCTTCTTTTGTTTTTACCATAAAAATGCCTATAATAGAAAGGAATACACCTACAGCAGCAATAATCATTGGAGCAAAAACCGCTTTTATCTGCATGTCTTCGTTGGCAATAAAAGCAGAAGCGCCGAGTGCAGCAGTGGCAAGTATTGAACCAGCATAAGACTCATAAAGGTCGGCTCCCATACCTGCAACATCACCTACATTATCTCCTACATTATCGGCAATAGTTGCAGGATTGCGAGGATCATCTTCAGGGATACCAGCTTCAACTATACCTACTAAATCGGCGCCAACATCTGCCGCTTTTGTATAAATACCTCCACCAACACGGGCAAACAAAGCCTGAGTAGAAGCTCCCATACCAAAAGTAAGCATTGTGGTGGTAATGTAAATCATTTTGTTGTGGTCCACACTATCTACAAAATAGTCGAGAATTAAGTACCAAACAGAAATGTCGAGCAATGCAAGCCCAACCACCGTTAAACCCATAACTGCACCTGAACGTAAGGCTACTTTTAAACCTTTGTTTAAAGATTCCTGGGCGGCCTGAGCTGTACGTGCTGAGGCAAAAGTTGCTGTTTTCATGCCGAAAAAACCTGCTAAACCTGAGAAAAAACCTCCGGTAAGGAAAGCAAACGGAACCCAATTGT
>JAYFRI010000091.1:0-4802 GCA_034926015.1 Paludibacter sp.
AATGTTTGGTTCATCAAGAGGAGTTGTGAAATTTGATCCGGATAAGCTGAACGACGCGTCGCTGGGTGGGCATATCTTCTTGCAGGATATTAAAGTGTCAGGAAGATCGATAAGGGAGATTTCTAATTTTGAGCTAAAATCACCTCTCAATAATCAGGAAAGCATTAAGTTAAAGTATTTTCAAAACACCCTGGAGTTGGAATTGTTGCCCTTGGGAGTAAATTCGGCAGAGTATAAATTTTCGTGGAAAATGAAAGGGCTTGATAAGGATTGGAACGCTTTGTCGAATCATAAATTAATAACATACACTAATTTACCAAGTGGAAGCTACGATTTACAAATCAGAATGTACGACAATTCGCTCTCTACTATCATCGATGAACGCGTTATACATATCAGAATAATTCCACCATTTTGGCAAGCCTGGTGGTTCAGATTGTTTTTATTTGTAGCTGCAATGGCTATTGTTTATTTCTCTTTAAAGTATTATGCTAACAAATTAAAACAGGAACACAATGAAGATAAAATACGTTTTTTTGCAACAACGGCACATGAAATCCGGACTTCACTTACTTTAATCAGTGCACCTATCGAAGAGCTGAGCAATGAAAAGCAGCTTTCAGCCAAAGGCTCTTACTTTCTGAATCTAGCTAAGGAGCAGACTGGCCGTATGTTGTTTGTTGCGACGCAATTGCTCGATTTTCAGAAAGTTGATATAGGAAAAGGACAGGTTTTTTTAGTAATGGTTGATGTAGTAAAGCTTGTGCAGCGTCGTATCTCAATGTTCGAAGCCACTGCAAGTAAAATGGGTTTAACCCTTGAATTTAAATCGAATCAAACTTCTTACCTGACGGCTGTTGATGAATTGAAAATTGAAAAAGTGATTGATAATCTGATATCTAATGCTATAAAATATTCCCATCAGAACGGAAAGATTGAGATCAGACTTACAGCAGATGACGAGAACTGGATCGTTGAAGTAAAGGATTTTGGACTTGGAATTTCGGAAAATGCTCAGAAAAAACTCTTCAAGGAGTTTTATCGTGGCGATAATGTTATCAATTCCAAAATTGTAGGCTCCGGAATCGGTCTTCTGTTGGTGAAGAATTATGTATCGATGCACGAAGGAGAGGTTGTTTTAAAAAGCAAGGAAAACGAAGGCACCGAATTTAGAATTACGATTCCTTACAGAAAGGTTGACGAGACAGTTGATGAGTTGGAAAGACCTTTGCAACAAGCTCAACCCATACACCAAAGCTTTGTTGATGTGGAATTGGCTGAATCAACTACAACCGTGAGTGTGTCCGAGAAAAAGCTACATTTACTTGTGGTTGAGGATAATAGCGATTTGCGGGAGTTTTTGAAAAATAGTTTTGATGAACTCTACAAAGTATCAACCGCTAACGATGGAAAACAAGCGTGGGAGATCATTCAGAAAAAGGTTCCCGATTTAATCGTTTCTGATATTATGATGCCGAATATGAATGGGTTTGATTTATGTAAGTTGATAAAATCAACTTTCGAAACTTCTCATATTCCGGTGATACTACTTACATCGCTTGATGAAAGGAGTAAACAGCTGGAAGGACTGGGCCTTGGCGCCGACGACTACATAACCAAACCTTTCGATGTGTCGATATTAAAGCAACGGATTATTTCAATTATCAAAAACAGAGATATTGTACGCGATAAAGTGTTGAAGCTGTTTAATCAAACAGATCAGGAAGTGCCAATTTTATCGAACGAGCAAAATGATCAGTTTGTGAAGAAAGCACTAAAAGTTGTACGCGAAAACATTGCAAACAGTGAATTTGGAAAAGATGAATTTGCATCGGCTATGAATGCAAGTCCTTCTTTACTTTATAAAAAAATAAAAGCATTAACAGGGCAGTCGCCAATCGATTTTATTAAAAAAATACGCCTTGATCATTCTTTGGAGCTTTTGCAATCCAGAAAGTACTCGATTACCGAGGTGAGCGAACAGTGTGGTTTTTCGAGCGTGGGATATTTTAGTACCGTGTTTAAGAAACATTTTGATAAAACTCCTTCTGAAATAATTTCATGAAGCACTAATAACTGATTAAAACTTTTAATTATGGTTACATTCTGTCTTTTTCTCTGATTATTACTGTTAATATAGTATTAGCTAAAGCACATTTAATTAAAGTCTTAAGCCATATTTACTATTGTTTATCGAATATCAAACATTAAATATCTCAAATTATATAAAGCCAAAATCTAATGTTTCTAATTTTGTATTGTTAACTCAAATTAGTATCTATGTTTAAGTCTTTAGTTATGCATATCTCAAAATGTGGAACGGCTGTTTTTGCCGCTTTCAATCCATGCAGTATATACATATTATTTACTTACCCACAGTTAGTTAAAAAGAGTTTCTCAAATTGTTTTTTTTGTTCATCAGCCTTATTCAGGCAAAGCAGAAATACAAAACTCTTCGCTTTTTCAACATCTTTTTTCGCGTCAGGTTATAGTAGACTTCACTTGGTCGATGGTTGGTTTGTGCCATTAAGTGCAGCTCATGTGATAAATGACAGCGATACAGGGTGGGGTATTAGAGCAATTCAGGGAGTGTAATATGATGTATTCGCTTGTGTTCAATGAGCAATTGAGTTGATTAATAGTTAGTTTTGGAATATTTGATTTTATAATAGTTTTGGTTTTTTTGATAATAGTTTTGGTTAATAGGTATGTAAAGGAATTTTACATTTAAGGTGTAAAATGATTGTTGTTTTTTAGTTGGTTTTTTTGTGAATTCTCTTGATTTTTTATTAAGTTAAGCTGTACAATTTTTATTGTACAGCTCACTTAATAAATTATCTTGTATTCTTTGTATTATCTCATTACTTGCTAATTCGGTTTTTTTTGAAAAGTAGGAGCTTGTAAAAAAGGTAAATGCATTGATAAAAACAATCAGGAGAATTCTATCAGTTGTTGGTAGATGCGTGTAAATTATATTATTTGCAGGTCTTTACAAATTAAAAGCAATAAAAGTATCATTAACATTATAAACAGTTATATCATCGGATAATAAATTCATCGTATGAAAAAAAAACAGATTTTTATACTCCTATTGATTGTTCTCTCAGGTCAATTATTTGCGCAGGATAGCCTGTCCTTCCAGTTCCCCAGCTACTCAAACGCTACTATAGTATATAAAAACGGAAGTAGTACGCAGGAAAAAATAAATTATAATTTTGCCGAACAGCGTCTTTATTTTGTCGATAAAAAAGACAATCAGATTAAAGTCGTAAGCAGTACTGAATCTATAGCCTTGATACGCATGGGCGACAGAAAGTTTTTGATGGATGTTGATGGATTGAAAGAAGTGGTGGCTGAAGATCCACTTATTTACGTTCAGATGAAAGCAAAAACAAAAGCAAAAGCAAAAACGATAGGGTATGGAGGCTCGGACGGTGTTGCTTCAGTAACTACTTATTCTGAGTTTAAATCGGGTGGACAAATATCAATACTAGAAAACGATGCTTACGAAGTTTCATCGGTTTATAAAATTTATTGGATTGTGAAAAACAACAAGCGTAAGCTGATTACTAATTTTAAACAACTACAAAAAATGTATCCTAAAAATAAAGAACAAATCTCGAATTACATTGAAACTAAAAATGTGAATTTCGATAATGTAACTCAATTTGTAGATTTAGTAAAATATGCCGAAAGTTTGTAGGCAGTCAGCAATATCTACACATTGATTTTTCAACACACATTCATCTTTTCTTTGACTATAGCCTGAATGTTTTTTATAAATCATCATTTGCAAGCAAAGTTAAATTAAGTGATGGACTATCCTCCTTGGACCTGTGACGAAACCGTTTTTTTTGATTTATTTATAATTGATTCTTTACTGTATACAATTCTTAATCGTAATGGAGGCTCTATTGTACAAAGGACTGAATCAATAAATATAAGTATTATTTAAAATTTGAATCATAATAATGCATAAATGGTCGTTGTTTTTGTTGTATTTCACTGATTATAAGCTGTTAGTTGTTAGTTGCGAATTGTCAATTGTTTGCGCAGTTTTTCTTATTATTATCTGTAATTGTAAATAATGTATCTATAAATATAATCCGAAATTTATTAATAAATCTAAATTTGCAGGAAGTATAACCTTGTTGAAGTAATCTGAATAGCGTGAAGAAACCAAATGACATGAAGCAAAAGTCTCCCGCTATTTGATTAAATTATGATTTATTTTTTGTTTAATCCCGAAATTGAATTTAATTGAGATCAAAATAATGTAAAGTTAATCCTTAAATTTCCACAAATTAATATGATAAAAGACGATAGTTAATCTTTAAATCGATAATACTGGCAAATTCAGAATTTGCAGTATTTAATAATTCAGGCATTTCATTTTAAAGCCCGGATTAAAGTTTTTTTATTATTCAAGTTTATAAAGTTTTAAGTTTAATGAGAAAATAATGAAAAATAAATTCAGAAAAATCATGTCAAATGTTTTCTTTTCGACAACTATAAAGAAATCTTCGTTGGCATTTTTATTCTTGTTGGTATCATCCTGCTTCACTATCTCTCTTGCACAAAATAGAGTATTTGTGAGAGGTACGGTAGTTTCAGAACAACAAGAACCAATTATTGGTGCTGCCATAGTATTAAAAAGCGACAAGACGGTAGGCTCTATTACAGATATAGATGGGAAATTCTCTCTGTCAGTACCGAGTGCCAACGTAACAATCGTAGTCTCATATTTAGGTATGCAGACTCAGGAGATAGAATTAAAAGGAAAAACAAATATTATTGTTACA
>JAYFRI010000183.1:0-6533 GCA_034926015.1 Paludibacter sp.
TTTAGCTAAAAACTGTTGTTTTGTCTTGTTTTTTTGATTTGAAAATTTCGTAGTTTAAAAAAATGGACGTATATTTGCACCCGCTTTGAGAGAGAACAAGGCAAGATTAAAACAATTGCGAAAATAGCTCAGTTGCCAGAAAACAGTCACGATGCTGCTCTACCAACTGAGATACGATTAACATATAATTAAAATTGCGAAAATAGCTCAGTTGGTAGAGCACGACCTTGCCAAGGTCGGGGTCGCGGGTTCGAGTCCCGTTTTTCGCTCAAATAAACGTATTCTGCCCGGATGGTGGAATGGTAGACACGAAGGACTTAAAATCCTTTGGCTTCACGGCTGTGCGGGTTCAAGTCCCGCTTCGGGTACGTACAAATGAGGAGACAACTTTTTTAAAGTTTTGTCTCCTTTTTTGTTTTTTGTTAGATTGATTTTTATGAGCTAACCTGCTTTTGGATTTGACTTTCAATAATTATATGTTTCGACATAAGGTCGGGTACTTTGTGTGCAGATTTCTGTGCTTAAAACTGTCAGAGTGTTTTTAAGGTTTTAAATGAACCATAACTTTGTTTTGTATGTTCATACTCTGAGAGTGATTGTACAATGGTTTTGTATTGTTTACAGTTTCTTTCATTTCTTTTGTCAGGAAATAACATCCTGAAATTATTTTTGTAGAACTAATTTAATGAAATGGAA
The DNA here is from genome assembly GCA_034926015.1 of Paludibacter sp. Lineage (GTDB taxonomy): Bacteria > Bacteroidota > Bacteroidia > Bacteroidales > Paludibacteraceae > Paludibacter. The sequence goes on from JAYFRI010000183.1 coordinate 697, forward strand.
TATAAACTCACTACCAAAGTTATAAATTCACTATCTCTGATTTTAATTTTCGTTTTTTTATATTCATGTACTTCGTCGACTGAGGATAATGAAGGGCGAATTTTGTTCGATACTATGAAGGCGATGACAGAGCGAACTATGGCTCTTCATCAGGATTCAGGTTTTCTGTATGCTGATTCTGCGTTAAAAATTATAGAGAAATATAATTTGGGAGCCAAAGAACGCATGACGGTGGCCGAGTTTAAAGCACGATTGTACACTGATTTGCAGTTGAAAGATTCGGCCTATCATTACCTTGATGTTTATCATGAACTTGCTCTTCAAAACGATGATTCACTCGCCATTGGTAAATGTTGGTTGTACAGGGCCAATTTGGAATCGCAAAAAGAAAATCTGTATGTAGCCGAAAAATTTATAATTGATGCCGAAAATATACTTATTCGATATGGATCAAGGGCTGCTATGGCGCAGGCCTACTCCATTCATGGAGCAATACTCTCGGGAAGAGGCGAATACGAGAAGTCGCAAACGCTCTTTTTAAAAGCTTTTGATTTGTATCAGAAAGTTAATGATTTGCAAGGCCTTTCCTCTCTCAGTCTGAATATTGGAAATAACTACAAGGAAATCGGAAGTAAGCAAGCGACTTTAAAATATTATCATTATGCACGTGGATTTGCTCAGAAGTCCAATTATCAGATTGGTTTAGTGTCGTCGTGGATGAATTTAGGCGTGTATTACAGAAACATTGATACCGACAGCGCCAAGTTTTACTATCAAAAAGCGCTTGACGCCATTCCGTCTACTCCTCTTAGCCTTAAGCGTGTGCAAGTGGAATATAATTATGCCAATATATTTCTCGACAATAAAGAATACGATAAGGCAATGGCAATGTTCGAAAAGCTATACAAACAATGCCGGGAATTAAATATACAAATGGGAATGGCAGTGGTTTCAAGTGGACTTGCTGCTATTTACACCGAACGAGGACGTTATGATATAGCGGAGCATTATATTCTCGATGCTATTGCTATCTTTGAGAAAGATGGAGTTGTAAAGTTTACGCTGGCATTAAAAAAACAGCTGAAAGAGTTGTATCAATATAAAGGCGACTACAAAAAAGCCCTGGAGGTGGCCGATGCGCTAAATTCAGCATCGGATTCGCTCAATAACCTCAATAAACAGTTGGCGATTCATGATATGGAACTGTTTTATCAGTCGGAGAACGTTCGGCTCGAAAATGAAAAATTACAGTCGGAAGTGGAGAATAACCGGCTGAATCTGCTGTTGCGTTTGATTATTATATTCTTCCTCATTATATTCATGGTGTCAATCCTTGTTGTTTACCAGCGAAATGCAAAAAACAGAATAAAGATGATTGCAAACCTGGAGGAAATAAATAAGATAGAGTCGGAGTTAAGAAATGCTCAGGAGAAGCAATCGGACTGGCTGAAGAAGGTGGTGAAACAACAGCAAAACGAGTGGATGCAACTTTCGGAAGAAAATGAAGAGATACGCCGTAAGGCATCGGCTGTCGGTATTATCGATTGGAAAGAGGATAAGGATGTATCAAATATCTCGAAAAAAGAGATTAATCAGTTTTATCTGAAAAATATGATGACTCGTTTTAATGTGATTTATCCTGATTTTGTAGAGCAGCTTCAACAAAAACACCCCGAATTCAGACAGCAGGAAATTCAGTTTTGCATGCTTGTTAAGATCAATATTCCTCTGAAAGACATTGCTTCCATTCTCAATGTAAGCATGTCGACAATTGAAAAACGCCGGCAAAAGGTAGCATTAAGCATTGGAACAGACGGAACGATTCAGGATTTGTATGAAAGTATACAGGAGATGAATTAGGATGAATTAAATCCTGCAGCTTTACAAATCAATTCGTTTCTTACCGACTCCTTCGTCCACAATTATTTTTTCGGGTGGTGTAAGTAGAGATGCCGGGTTGTTCATTATTTTGCTTAACATACGCATGGAGGAGGCGTATAATAAAAACCATCACAGATTCGTTCGTCCAGTACGAATTTCAGTAGAATACTTTTTGATGCCGCAAGTTCACCATGTTTGTTGAAACTATGTCGGCGGGATTTTTTGCCCATGGCCACAAACATGCTGCAAGTGCCGAATTCGTAGAGATGATGGTAAATGGATTCCACGCCGATAGAACCAATATTGGTGAGAAAAACGCTGCAATGCCAGGGGCTTGCTTTTTCAATGAATTTAGGCATTAGCCCAACTTTATCGAGCCATAGCAGCAGAAAAACAACAATGCGCATGGCCAAATCGGGAAGCATACCCAGTATCTTCGAAATCAGATCCGATGAATTTTGTTGCCCCGGCTGTTGATTGTTTTCTTGTTCCTCCCGGGTTTTTCGTACAATGTCCTGCAAGGTGTCCGAAGGAAGAAACTGAGGTTTTATAAGTGTTTCTTCTCCATTATCGGACAAAGAGCGCTTTACGGCGATAGAAAAAGTGACGTGATTACGCGCAAATATTTTGTTCCACATCACAAATCGATTCAGATGCGGACGTTGTGAAATCAGTCGTACCAATGCTGCCATTACTATGTGCATAATCGACAAATCGGGGATCAGTTCTTTCTGCTCCTTTATGAATTTCTCAATATGATCGATAGGTACCCGCTCTTCGAAATAGTTTTGCGCATCCATTCGGGTACGTAGAAAATATGGAATAACCGAAAATACAGGATCTACTTTCCGTACGCGCCAACCATCGTAACGATCGCCCCAACTCCACTTGTAATAATTCAGTTTGTCTTATTTCTTCATGCGTAAGTGTTTTTTTTCTTGATAAGCATTGAAATGTATAAAAAAGGTGTTAGCAAAAAGAGTGATTTATTGTAAATATCATAAGGCTATGTCTTAAATATCAGCCCGTTTTCGTCCAACGCCTTCATCGGCAAACACTTGCTGCGGAGGCGATAACAAAACGGATGGATTGGAAAGAATTTTTTCGTACATGCGCATCGACGAAGCATAATAGAATCCGTCGCAAATGCGTTCATCCAACACAAACTTCAGCACCATACTTTTTTGAGGTGTTTTGTCAGTGTCCGTATCTGTTTTTGTGTTTTTAGATTTTTTGCCCATAGATGCAAACATGCTACAGGTGCCAAATTCGTAAAGATGGTGATAAATGGAATCGGCACCAATTGATCCTAAATTAGTGAGAAATAATGTAGAATGAAACGGGCTTATGCGAAAGAAAAATTTGGGCATAATGCCGATTTTGTCGAGCGTTTTGACAAATAAAATGGCCGTGCGCAATAGAAAATCAGGGAAATATCCCAATAGTTTCGAAAGAGCCTCGGAAGTGTTTTGGGATCCCGTTTGTATGTTTTTTTCTATTTCGGCATTTAATTTCCTCGCCACATCCATGAGTGTATCGGTGGGTGAGAAGTAGATTTTAATGACAGTTTCCTCGCCAGCATCGGAGAGCGACCGCTTGATAACAAGTGAAAAACTTATGTGATTTCGTGCAAATATTTTGTTCCACACAATAAACCGGTTTACGATGGGGCGTTGAGAGATGAGCCGTACCAACCCAGCCATCACAACATGCATAATGGATAGGCCGGGAATTTCTTTCTTGTGTTCGCGTATAAATGTTTCGACGGCATCGATAGGCACTTTAACTTCATAAAACACTTCAGAATCGACGCGGGTAGGTAAAATAAATGGTACTACCGAAAAAAGAGCATCTACCTTTCTAACTCTCCATCCATCATACCTATCACCAAGTCTCCAGTTATAGTGTTTTAGTTTGTCTTTTTTTTCCATTGTATCTTGATCAAAAATCGGTAAGCGGGTTCAAAGATACACTATATTTTAAAAATTTATTCACAATTTGATAATTTCTGAATGCATAAAAGAAACAAAAGCTTACTATAAAATTAATTTTTGTATTTATCAGCCGAACAAGCAGGTTCAAAAATAATCAGTTGCGTTTTAATATTCTATTGAATTACAAAAAGTTTCATCAGATTGTTTTCAGCAACGAGTCCATTGTCCAATAAAAACCGAATCACTTGTATGGTTTTGGCTTCCTTGTGATTTATTTTCTTTGTCAAAGCGTTTATTGTAAGTGCCTCTTCTTTAAGAGTGTCAATTATCAGCGACTTGATGATTTCAAATTCGTCATCGCTCAAAGTTGTTTCTTTCTTTTTAAGACAGATATCGCATTTGCCACAGGCTTTTGTGTTTTTTTCTCCAAAATAAGTAAGCAACACCTGACTTCGGCAAAAGTTCTCTTCCTGTGCGTAATCAAGCACACTTTTTACGCGAGCAATGTAACGGTCGCGGCGATCGTCATATGCTTCTTTTCCGAGTATGATTCTTTCTGTAGCCTCGCGTTCATGCGTAAAGGTCAGAAAAGGTGTTTTTTTACGTGGTATGTATTGAATGATTTGCTCCTTTGCCAGACCGATCAGTTGGTTGTAAACATCATCCCGTTTCCAACCGAGGCGTTTGGCTATCAGGTCTTCGTTTACGTAAGCCGGATCGGTAAAAAGTCCGGTGTACGAGCGCAACAGTATATGAATCAACTGTTCCTGTTCGGGATTTTGCCTGAGTTTGTATAAATCGTCTTTCAATACGGTAAACAATACACGAGACGAATTGTCCTGCTCGTCAGTTAATTCAATGTAACCGGCTTGCTGAAGTATTTTGAGGCTGTTGAAGGCAATAAGAATAGGCAATTTGAATTTGGCACAATAATCGGCTATATCAAACGCAAAAACCTTATCCAGCCCCGATCCGATGCCAATTTCGAGGTAATTACACAAAGCATCGTACACTTTCAGCACCATTTCTTTTCCCGGAAAAGTATCCGAGACACGTTTACGCATTTTTACTGCATCGCTGTTGTTGTAAAGCATCACTGCAAAAGCCTTTTTTTCATCGCGCCCGGCACGTCCGGCTTCCTGAAAATAGGCTTCCAGCGAATCGGGTAAATCCATGTGAACAACCGATCGCACTTCGGCCTTGTCTATCCCCATACCGAAAGCATTTGTCGACACGATGACGCGGGTTTCTCCTGATTTCCACCGTCTTTGCCTTTCGTCTTTTGTCTCATTTTTCAATCCGGCATGGAAATGTTCGGCTGATATGCCATTCAGATTTAAAAAGTCAGCTATTTCCTTGGTCCTTTTTCGATTGCGTACGTAAACTACCGATGTCCCCGGTACGCTGTTCAGTATTTTAAGCAGTTGTTCATCTTTACTTTCGGTGATGCGCACTACATAGGCCAGATTGGAACGGGAGAAACTTTTCTGAAAGACGTTTTTTTGACGAAAATGAAGTTTCTCCTGAATGTCGACCACAACTTCGGGTGTGGCAGTGGCGGTAAGCGCCAGCACGGGAATGTCCTGAAGCACTTCGCGGATATCGGCAATGTGAAGATAGGAGGGTCTGAAATCGTAACCCCATTGCGAAATACAATGCGATTCATCAACGGCAATGATACAAACTTTGGTTTGTCTTATTTTTTCAATAAAAACAGGAGTTGATAATCGCTCTGGCGATACGTATAAAAATTTATAAGCCTGAAAAACACAATTGTCAAGCGTAATGTTAATCTCGTCGGTCGACATGCCGGAATATATGGCTGCGGCGCTTATTCCACGTTTTTTCAGGTTCTCCACCTGGTCTTTCATCAATGCAATCAGCGGGGTGACAACAATACAAACTCCTTCCATGGCCAGCGCTGGTACCTGAAAGGTGAGTGATTTACCTCCACCTGTAGGCATAAGGCCGAGCGTGTCCTTTCCGGCAGCTATGCTCTGAATGATATCGGCCTGCAGAGGA
>JAYFRI010000394.1:0-23404 GCA_034926015.1 Paludibacter sp.
GTGATGATAGAATAAAAGTTTTTACTCAGAAAAATGTGGGTATTTTCCGCCTTGGCGAAACCTATAATTTTGCGTTTGCACAATCAAAAGGCGAATATATTGCTGTGCTCGAAGGTGATGACGTGTGGCTGCCCGAAAAGCTGCAATGGCAGGTGGAGGCGATGGAGATAAATAAAAATGCCGTATTATCATGGGGAAAAGCATTCAGCTCGTCGGCCGATTTAGCTGAGGACTATGATTTGCATCCTGTGAAGGAAAGGGATGACGAGATTTTTAGTAATTCTCCTATAGGTTCGGCCGCAAAGGCGCTGATTTTTACCTGCTTTATTCCGGCGCTGACGGTGATGGCTCGAAGAGCATCGCTCGAAAGCCTGGGTGGTTTTATCCAGAATTTCCATTTGCCTTTGGTGGATTTGCCTACATGGCAACAATTATCGTTAAAGGGTGAATTTATTTACATTCCCAGGCCATTGGGGAAATGGAGAATTTATCCTAATCAGGTAACTAAAACATACACAGCCGAAATGGCCGAAGGATTTTATAAGCTTGGGCTCGATTTTTATGAACGAAACGAATCGCTGTTGGCAAAAAACGGAGTTACAAAAAGTGACATCGATAGGTATTTCAAAAAGTTACTTGTTATCAACTATTCAAGGGCGGGAAGATACAAACTTATCCGAAAGGATTTTAAGGGGGCACGAAAAAGTTATTCTAAATCAATATTCCGTTTTGGCTGGAATGAACCTCTTTGGAAATTAAGATCTGCTATTGGATTGATTTTTAGTGTATTCAAAAAAGACATCGAAGGGTTCACAAAAAAAATCGGAAGGGTAAGCTATAAATAGTTAAGAGTTTCAAGGCTGTTTTTTGTTTAATCACATTTATCTTATCGTGATTTAGGACTTAATGTGTGATCGAATTGTAAATAGCGTTAATTCTGTTCCCAATGCTTTCTACCCCAAAGCTCTGTTTCATATCATTTGCAATTTGTTTGTTATCGAATCTCTTGCTCAATAGAGCATTCAATCCAGCTTCCCAGCTTTCTAAACTGTTGTTACACAGTACGCCGTTACTGTCGTTGATAAGTTCGGGCAAAGCTCCAACCTTCGAGCAAATTACAGGCGTACCAGTCAGCAATGCTTCAGCCACTACCACTCCAAATGTTTCAATAGTGCTGGCATGAACGAAATAGTCGGCTTGTTGGAGATGTTCGGCAATCTGTCTTTTCGAAATATATCCGGTAAAGGATGCTTCCAACTCATTTTTTGCACATAATTCCTTCAGCTCATCGAGTCTGTCGCCTCCACCAATCATTGTAAGCATAATACTTTTGTTTGACTTCTTTTGAAACGCCGACAAAGCTTCGATAAACAGCTCCGGTAATTTATCCGGCGTTTTTTTGTACGCCCAGGTGGCTATGGCGCAGAAGTGAATTTGTTGTTGATGAGTCCTTTTCTCCCTGTATATAAAAGTTTCGGAATCGACGATATTGCCTACTGTGACGAATTTATTTACATCAATTTGGGGAAGGAGTGTCGTGATTTTGTTTTGAAGAAATGCGGAAACAGGTAGAATTTTATCCGCTTTTTTATAGGCATTTATCACCTGTCGGCGTATCAACGGTTTTTTCAGAATACCATCAATCCTGCTCCAGTGTTCGGTGATAACATGAGGCAAATGGTAACGATCGGCTAATCGGCTACCCATAATTCCAGCCGAAAATACTACATTCGAATGAATAAGCTCAGGACGAAAACCTGATTTAATAAGTTGTTTTGTAGATCTTTTTATAAAAATGTATTGGAATGATGTGAGATAATAAAAAAAATTCTTGAAAACTGATTCTATTTCCAATGTGATTGTTCTTACACCATTTTCATCACGGAAGTCCGTTTTTTTGAAATGAAATATCTTTTTGTTTTTCCTTAAAACCAGAGCGATAACAACAATTTGGTTGCCAGCCTGCTTTACCGAACGGGCATGTTCCTTTACAAAGACGCCAAAGTTTGGATTCTTTTCGGTAGGATACCATGAGCTCAGGAAAAGTACATTCATCGTTTGTTGCCGTTAAGTGTTAGCAATTTTTCTTTGATATAAACAACCGATTTATTATAAAGATCTTTGTAAAATGCCTTGATAATAAGAATGTAAACAATAGCAGCCACGGCAATTTGTATTGGCAAAATCAGAATGGCTTTGTTGGCAGCAAGGCTTATAATAGCTATTAATGCAGCAATCAACAGACCGAAAATAAAACTTTGAATAAAATCAAGCACCTGATGTTTGATGTAATGATTTATTTCTTTTTTGAGATAAATTATTGATATCAGGTAAGATATAATTGATGCTGCTGCATATCCCCAAAGCATTGTAATGATACCGAAACTAAAGGTAAACAACAACGAAGCTAATATGAGTGCTTTCTTGATAATCTCTACCCTGAAGGTAATTCTTGATTTTCCACGCGCATTTAATGCGCTTATATTCAGTGTGTATAGTGGAGTGAACAGCGATGCCAGGCATAAAAGTTGAAAATAAGGGACAGATGGAAGAAATTTAGCCGACCATACGACCTCAATAAGAGGATGCGCTGCTGCAATTAATCCCATAAGCACAGGAAAGGTAACAATTGATATTTTATTTGCAATTTCTCTGAAAATTCGTCTGAACCTTTCATCATCATTTTGTATTTGCGAAAACAGAGCAAAAGTGCTGCCCACCAATATGGATTGAAAGGTAAAACTGAATGTTTCGTTTAGTTTATTTCCTTGTGTGTAATACCCTACATCGCTTTTTTGATAGAATTTACCAAGTATAAGAACAAAAATATAGTTAAAGATGATGTTCAATACTGAGGTGCTTAGCAGGTGAATGCTGAATTTCCAAAAATCACGAATGACTTTGAACGAAAATAAAAAGGCCGGTTTCCATTTCACGAAAAAATGAAAAAATACCATCCGCAGGAAGTGATAACTTACTTGTTGGAGTATCAGGGCCCAAACACCGTATCCGGTCACTGCCACTGCTACACCAATAAAACCGCTTAATGTTGTAGAAATTAGGTTTACTTTGGCTATGGTTTTGTAATCCAATACTCTCCCGAGTTTAGATAAAGGGATGAGATAGAATGAATTAAATATTATGGCGGTGAAAAGAATTCTACAGATAAATGTTAGTTTCGGTTCTTCGAAAAACGCTGCAATAAAAGGAGATATAAAAAATAATATTACATATAAAAAAAACGAAGCCGAAATATTAAAGTAAAAGATTGTGTTGTAGTCTGTTTCGTTGACATCAGTTTTGCGTATAAGTGCCTGTCCAAATCCACTTTCGACCAATACAAAAGACAGAGCAGAAAATATCATTACCAATCCGAGCAAACCAAAATCGTCAGGGCTTAGCAGGCGGGAGAGTATCATGCCTATAATCAGCTGAATAGCCTGCTGTCCAAATCTGTCGATTGAACTCCAGGTCAAGGCTCCCACCATTTTTTGTTTCAGATTGTCGCCCATTTCTTCTGGTTATTTTGCTTTAATTACGTCAAATCCTTCGCCGTATACACCAATGGCTGACGATTGGGAAATGAATGCATTTGGGTCAATTTCTTTTACAATGCGGAAAATTTTTATCGATTCATTTTTACGGGCGATCACTGTGATAACTTTTACAGGTTCTTTCGAATACCAACCCATTCCGTCGAGAATTGTAACTCCACGATGTACTTCAATGTTTATACGTGTTGCAATTTGCTCATATTCTTTCGAAAAAATGAAAAACTGAACCGATTGTCGCACCCCGTTGATAACCATATCCACTGTAAGTGTTGTAATCGCCATGGCGGTAAGTCCGTAAACAATGGTTTCGATGCTACCAAACTTAAAAAAGTAGGAAGAACAGATGATCAAAACATCGCAGTAAAGGAGAATTCTTCCGAGGGTGATGTTCCTGTATTTGTTCACTACTTTGGCTATGATGTCGGTACCTCCCGAGCTTCCGTTCGAAAGAAAAACGATACCAATTCCGGCACCCGACAACAAACCGCCAATGACGCACGCCATAAAATCGTCGGAAGCTTCAACAAAAGTTCCCGGCGTGGCTTGTGGTAAAACGGCAAAGAAAATTGTGATAATAGCTACTCCGTAAATGGTTCGCAGACTGAACAACCAACCTATGCTCTTCACGGCAATGGCTAAAAGCACAAAATTAATTGCAAAATAAGTGACCGAAATTGGAAGCCCGGTGGCATAATACAGGATAGCCCCAATACCGGTAACTCCACCGCCTGTAATTTGATGAGGCAATAAAAAAGCCTTCCATGCACCGGCGTACAGAAACAGACCTAATGCAATAAAAAGATATTCCCTTATTTCGTTCCAGATGTGTTTACTCTTGGCTTTTAAGGGAGTACCTAAATTTGTTCTACTTTTCTGTCTTAATGTCTTGAACATATCAAAGAGTTACAAATGTTTGAAAAAATCAATAATTCCTGAGGGAATCAGCAATTTGTTATATTACAATATTCACAATTTTTCCGGGAACAACGATCACTTTTTTAGGAGAATTACCTCCGAGTTGTTTCAGGGTTTGTTCGTTGGCCAATGCAGTTTTTTCAACTTCCTCTTTGCTCATGTCGGCAGGCAGTTCAAGCGTAAAACGCACTTTCCCATTGAATGAAATCGGGTATTTTACTGAACTTTCGACCAAATAAGCTTCGTTGCAAACTGGGAACGTAGCATCGCAAACTGTTTCGGTATTTCCCAGCGCATGATACAATTCCTCGGCAATATGCGGAGCAAATGGCGCTAACAAAATTACTAAAGGCTCAAGAATTGCTTTTTTGCTGCATTTAAGTGTAAACAACTCATTTACACAAATCATAAATGCCGAAACAGAAGTATTATACGAGAAATTTTCTATGTCAAAAGTAATTTTCTTGATCGTTTTATGAAGCGTTTTCAATTCATCGGCAGTAGGTTCATCGTTATTCACCAATAAATTACCATCTTTAAAGAACAAACTCCACAGTTTTTTCAAAAAGCGATGCACACCATCAATTCCGTTGGTATCCCATGGTTTCGATTGTTCCAACGGCCCGAGGAACATTTCGTACAGACGCAAAGTGTCAGCTCCATATTTCTCAACTATATCATCCGGATTCACCACATTGTACATCGATTTCGACATTTTCTCAACTGCCCAACCGCAAATATATTTACCATCTTCAAGAATAAATTCGGCAGTTTTATATTCAGGATTCCAGTTTTTGAATTTCTCAATATCCAGTATGTCATTCGAAACAATATTTACATCGCAATGAATTTGAGTTGTTTCATATTGATCTTTTAAATTCAACGAGACAAAAGTATTTGTATCTTTTATGCGATATACAAAATTACTTCGTCCCTGAATCATTCCCTGATTGATCAGTTTTTTAAAAGGTTCTTCTTCACAAATAATTCCTAAATCGAATAAGAATTTATTCCAAAAACGACTGTAAATCAGGTGACCCGTAGCATGTTCAGTTCCACCAATATACAAATCCACGTTGCGCCAGTAACCATTCGCTTCGGGACTTACCAATGCTGTATCGTTTTTCGGATCCATATAACGCAGGTAATAAGCAGACGAACCTGCAAAGCCCGGCATAGTATTCAATTCCAGTGGATTTCCATCAATTTCCCAACCTTTCGCACGTCCGAGTGGTGGTTCTCCTTTTTCGGTAGGGAGAAATTTATCAATTTCGGGTAATTCCAAAGGCAAACGACTCTCGTCGAGCATATACGGCATGCCATCCTTGTAATAAACAGGAAATGGCTCACCCCAATAACGCTGACGGCTAAAAATTGCATCGCGCAAACGGTAGTTTACCTTTACACGTCCGATGCCTTTTTCAGCAATGTATTTTTTAGCAGCTGTAATAGCTTCTTTTACTGTTAATCCATTCAAAAATCCGGAATTCATCATGATTCCTTCTTTAGCATCCAAACTTTCTTCACTCACATCACAACCTTCAATCAGCGGAATGATAGGTAAATTGAAGTGTTTTGCAAAAGCATAGTCGCGACTATCGTGCGCCGGAACAGCCATAATAGCTCCTGTTCCATAACCGGCTAATACATAATCAGAAATATAAACCGGAATTTCAGTTCCACTAACAGGATTTATTGCATACGAGCCGGAAAAAACTCCTGTAACACGACGGTCGGCAATACGTTCGCGTTCCGTACGTTTCTTTGTTGCAGTGAGATACGCTTCAACTTCGGAAGCCTGAGCATCTGTTGTACAAACTTTTACCAACTCACTTTCAGGAGCAAGCACCATAAATGTTACACCATAAATTGTGTCGGCACGGGTGGTAAAAATCTCGAATTCAACATTCTGATCTTTTAGCTTGAATTTCATTTCAGCACCTTCACTGCGTCCGATCCAGTTTTTCTGGGTTTCTTTGAGCGAATCAGTCCAATCAATTTTATCTAAACCGTCGAGCAAACGTTGTGAATAAGCCGAAACACGCAAACTCCACTGACGCATTACACGTTGCTCTACCGGATGACCACCACGAACTGAAAGTCCTTCGCTAACTTCATCGTTAGCCAAAACTGTTCCTAGCGCCGGACACCAGTTCACTTTTAGATCGGCTAAGTAAGCTATTCTGTAGTTTAAAAGTATTTCCTGTTGTTCCTTTTCTGTTTTTGCTTTCCATTCTTCGGCAGTAAAAAACAGCTCTTCGGTGCAAACAGCCTGAATATTTTCAGTTCCCGAAACCTCAAATTGTTTTACCAACTCGGCTATAGGCTGAGCTTTCTGCAAGCTATTATCAAAATAGTGATTAAACATTTGGATAAATGCCCACTGTGTCCATTTGTAGTAGTCGGGTTCGCAAGTACGAATTTCGCGGTCCCAATCGTAGCAAAAACCAATTTTTTCCAACTGTTCGCGATAGCGGGCAATATTGATTTTGGTAGTTAAAGCAGGATGTTGACCCGTTTGGATAGCATATTGTTCTGCTGGAAGTCCATAGGCGTCGTACCCCATAGGATGAAGTACATTAAAGCCCTGCAGGCGTTTGTATCTACTGAAAATGTCGGAAGCAATATAGCCCAGCGGATGGCCAACGTGTAGTCCTGCACCTGATGGATAAGGAAACATGTCAAGCACATAGTATTTAGGCTTGTTTTTGTCGACATCGACTTTGTAAGTTTCTTTTTCTTTCCAGTAAGCTTGCCACTTTTGCTCTATTTCATTAAAATTGTACTCCATGAGATATTGTTAATTGATGATAATCAGTGTATTGAAGAATAATTTTGTTTCAGATTTTCGAACTGCAAAGTTAAACATTTTATTGAATTACCCATAAGAAAATAGCTCAAATTCAATCGGAAGAGTTTTTAATGATTTGAAAATTAGAGGATATAAAAAAAATGATTATTTTTGCAAGACAAAATACCCAAATACTAATTTTAATGACTAATTCATTCCCAACTCAGTTTTTTAAAGTTCCGGAGCCTACTTTAAGACGGCTGCCGTGGTATCTGGCTTATGCTCAATTAGTTTTAAAGGAAGGGGAATTGTTTTTATCGTCCACTCAAATAGCTAAAAATATTGCTGTTGATGCCTCGATGGTGGCCAAAGATTTATCGTATGTTCAGATTTCAGGTAAAACGCGTGTAGGTTACGATGTACGCGAATTGGTAGATGTTCTGGAAGCTTTCCTTGGTTTTACCGATGCTCACAGTGCTTTTTTGTTTGGAGTAGGAAGTCTGGGTGGAGCATTGATGCATGACAATGGGCTGAATCAGTTTGGTTTGGAAATCGTAGCCGGATTTGATGTGAAGTTTGAACTTTCGGGTACCAGCATTAATCACATTCCGATTCATCACATCGAGAGGTTTGCTGAATTACAAAAATTAACTGGTATCAATATCGGCGTTCTTACTGTTCCTGTGGATAAGGCGCAGGCTGTTTCCGAAATAATGGTGGAAGGTGGTATTCAGGCCATTTGGAATTTTACACCTTACCGTATCCGTGTTCCTGAAAAAGTGATTGTCCAGAATACTTCCATTTACGCTCATTTGGCAGTGATGTTTAACAGGCTAAATGCGATAAACGAATCTGAAAACAGCAATAAAAAGAAAAATAATCAACTTTTAAAATGAAAATACTTGCGATAGGTCAGAATTATATCGAGCACAACAAAGAGCTTAACTCAAAACACCCCTCCGAACCTGTTGTGTTTATGAAACCTGATACAGCTTTGTTAAGAAATAACAAGCCATTTTTTATCCCCGATTTCACTGAAGAATTGCATTACGAAACCGAACTTATTGTAAAAATAAACAGGTTGGGTAAAAATATTGCACCCAAATATGCTCACAGGTATTATTCTGAGATCGGTTTGGGAGTCGATTTTACTGCACGTGATGTGCAACGACGTCTTAAAAACGAAGGAAAACCCTGGGAAATATCAAAAGCGTTTGATAATTCAGCTGTAATTGGCGATTTTATTCCTGTCGAAAAAGTAGGAAATGTACAGGACATTCGCTTCAGTCTGCAACTGAATGGAGCAACTGTTCAGCAGGGTCATTCGGCCGACATGATTTTCCCAATCGATGAACTAATAGCATATGTGAGTTGTTTCTTTACTTTAAAAATAGGCGATATCCTGTTTACAGGCACACCTGCAGGAGTTGGAAAAGTAGCAGTCGACGATAGACTTGAAGGTTTTATATTCGATACGAAAATGTTTGATTTTAAAGTTAAATAGCTTTCGCTTCATTTCCTGAGGGGTAAACAATAATTCTGTTTTACTACCGTTTCTATTGGTAGTCAATTCTCTTCATTTTTTTACATGAAACAAAAAGTCATTTTATCTTTTCTGTTGGCTTTTCTGGCATTTAGTTTGTCGGCGCAGTCAAGTGTGGTTACTTCGTCTTTTCAGCTGAACTGGCGAGGTGTTCAGCTATGGAAGGCAGGTGACTATAGTAAAAAGGTAATTGATTTAGAATCCGCAGTTTATATTGACGAAAATCTGTTGCCCTGGTTAAATAAAAGAATTGATGCAGATCTTGCATTTGAGTATGCGGCCACTGTAAATAATGCTGTTTATGTGCCAGTTCCGAAAGAGGAATCAGAAATCGTTTTATCTGCATTAATTCCCACAGATCAGCCGAAAGTGCGAACTTCTGTTCTTAGCGAACGTGGAAACGGCGTTTTAGATGTAAATGTTTTTCCATTTGTGATGCGCGATGGCCAGTTGTTGAAAATCAAATCGTTCGACCTTGCCATAAACAAAACAGCATCTGCCCAAAAATCAAAAACAGCAACGAGACATACTTATGCTCCGAATTCGGTATTGGCTGATGGTAAATTTGTCAAAATCAGAATCGTGAATTCTGGCATTTACAAATTGACCTATGAAGATTTAAGTTCCATGGGCATTTCGCCTGCTAATGTCCGTATTTTCGGTTATGGCGGAGCGATGCTCGAACAGAGTTTCCTTATTCCAAAACCAGATGACTTGCCTGAGGTGACTATCCATATGGAGAAAGGTTCGGATGGCGTTTTTAATGCCGGCGATTACATATTGTTCTACGCTCAGGGAATTAATAAATGGAAATTCGATAGCTCGATAAATCTTTTCACACATACCATCAATCCATATTCAAATTATGGTTACTATTTCGTTAGCTCCGATAAAGGAGTTGGTAAAAAAATAGAACAACAGTCGACCACTCCTTCCGATGATGTTGATTTTCAGATTGTGGAAGAGTTTACCGATTATAGTGTATACGAAAAGGAATCGAGAAGTCTGGCACAATCAGGGAAAGAATTTTATGGAGATTATTTTGGTGATTCAAATCCAAAATCCATAACGTTTAATTTTCCAAATTCTGTACTAACAAGCACAGCCAAAGTCAGAATTGATGTGGCTGCGAATGCGTCAGTCGCCTCTTCCTTTTATCTGTTGCTCGAAGATGCGCAAAGACAAACGTTGATGATTCCCAAAAGATCGGAAGATACTTATGAAAAAGGGAAAGGAGCTAGTGCTGTTTTTGCCTACACTCCGGTGAAAGATGTTTTTAATTTTAACTTATCATACTCAAAGCCTAATTCAATTGCATCAGGCTATTTGAATTATATTGAGGTAAATACGCGCAGATATCTTAAAATGAGCGGTTCGGTGATGCAGTTTCAAAATGTCGACAACCTGGGATTTGTTGCTTATAAGCAATATCAGCTGAGCAATGCCAGTCCGAAAATACAGATATGGAATATCACCGATCCTCTGAATATCTACCGCGTTCAGACACAAACGGAGAATGGATTGTTGACTTTTACCGAATCGGCCTCGGAAATAAATCATTATATTGCTATCGACCCAACAGCTGCCACTGCTTTCTCTAAACCGGAAATTGTTGGGACAGTTGTCAATCAGAATCTGCATGCACTAGCTCAGGTTGAGATGGTGATTCTTACACATCCAAAATTTTTAAAGCAAGCCGAAACATTGGCTCAGGCACATCGCGATATCGATGGAATGACAGTGGAAGTTGTTACAACCGAGCAGGTTTACAATGAATTTTCGTCAGGGGCTCCGGATGCTACAGCCTATCGTTGGGTCATGAAGATGTTGTACGATAGAGCACTTGCTTCAGGTAATGCTGCCGATATGCCCAAATATTTGTTGCTTTTCGGCAGAGGAACTTATGATAACCGAAAACTAACGAACGAATCGGGAGAAAACCTGATACTTACTTATCAGGCCGAAAACTCGCTGGTTCAGACGCAATCGTATGTGACCGATGATTATTTTGGTTTTCTCGATGATAATGAAGGACTTCAACCAACAAATCATCTTGTTGATATAGGTATTGGACGTTTTCCTGTTACAACAGTAGATGAAGCTCAAATTGTTGTTGACAAGACGATTGGTTACATGAAAAACACAAACAAGGGGAGTTGGAAAAATCAGCTTTGTTTTTTGGCCGATGATGGCGATGGCGCTTTGCATATGACACAGTCCGATGAAGTTGCTTCTCTTTTGATCAAAAAATACCCTTCCTATCAGTTAAATAAAATATATCTCGATTCATATAATCAGGAAAAAAGCGCCAGTGGTGAGAGTTATCCTCTGGCCCGTACGCACTTTCATGATTTGTTGCGGAATGGATTGCTGTATCTGAATTTTACGGGACATGCCAGTAACACCGGTTGGACAAACGAAAAAATCCTGACTGTGAATGATGTGAAATCCCTTACCAATCAGCAATTGCCACTTTGGCTTGGTGCTACCTGTGATTTTCTTCAGTTCGATCTTAAAGCCGTTTCGGCAGGAGAGCAGGTGCTTCTGAATCCTTACGGAGGTGGTATTGGGATTTTTTCGGCTGCACGCCCGGTGTATGCTTCTCAAAACCATACGATTAATCTTAAGTTCTCTGAATATTTATTTAAAAGAACCAATGGACAACATAACAGAATAGGGGATGTGGTTGCCTATGCTAAAAATAATGTAGGTGCCGAATTTAATAAACTATCATATGTTTATATGGGCGATCCGGCTGTAAAACTCAATTTCCCCACGGATTATAATGTCAGCACAACTAAAATCGATGATGGTAATGAATTAGGTAATGATACTTTACGGGCAATGTCGGTAGTTACAGTTTCAGGAATAATTGATGATGGTAACGGTAATAAAATTCAGAATTTCAACGGTGAGCTTACCATTGTAGTTTTGGATAAGGTTCAGCGAATAACCACATTAAATAACCATGGAGATGGTGCCATGACTTATTCTGATCGCCCCAACACCTTGTTTTCGGGTAGAGCTTTGGTAAAAGATGGAGAGTTTTCTGTTACTTTTATGCTTCCAAAGGACATAAAGTATAATTACGGAACCGGGCGGATTAATTATTATGCCTACGATAAAACAAATGAAAAGGAAGCGCAGGGATATTACGAAAACTTTACAGTGGGTGGAACTAATAAAGATGTAGTGGCTGATGCCACAGGGCCTGAAATGAAGTTGTATATGAACTCCGAAAATTTTCGTTCGGGAGGAAAAGTTAACGAAACGCCAATGTTTATTGCACATCTGAGTGATGTAAATGGAATAAACAGGGTGGGAAGTGGTATTGGTCATGACCTTTTGCTGATTGTGGACAATGATCCGAGGAAGTCTTACGTTATAAACGATTATTATCAGACTGCTGAAAACGATTATACAAAGGGCGTTGTTAAGTACAAACTACCTGAACTTGAAGCGGGTAAACATACATTGACATTCAGAGCCTGGGATTTATTAAATAATTCAAGTGTTCAGAGTCTCGAATTTGAGGCAGTGAAAGGTTTAACACCAACTATATTCGGAATCAATAATTATCCTAACCCTGTAATTGCAAGTACAAGAATTGTTGTTGATCACGATAGACCAGAAACAATTCTAAGCACAAAAGTGGATATATTTGATTTGTCTGGCAGACAAATATGGTCTTTTTCTCAGGCCAATGCCGACGAGATCAATTGGAATTTGATAAGAGCCGATGGTAAAAAGGCGAATGCCGGTATTTATTTGTACAGGGTTACAATAAGTACAAAAAATAGTGACACTTATTCAAAATCAAATAAAATGATCATTGTTGAATAATAAAAATTAAAAATTACGTTTATAATAATTGCATATGTTATAAAAGTAGTAATATTGCATATTAAATAATTTTCGAATGAAAAAGAAATTCTTAACATTAACTGTCGTTTTATCTTTAGCTATGGGAGTTATGGCCGTCGAGCCTAACCCAATTTCAACTGTAGTCCCTTCATTGTCAATTGCTCCCGACGCTCGTGCCGGTGGTATGGGCGATATTGGTGCTGCTACATCTCCCGATTTGAATTCGCAGTACTGGAATCCTGCAAAATATGTGTTTATGGAAAGCGAGGCCGGCATTTCGTTGTCATATACTCCATGGTTACGCTCGCTTGTGCCCGATATCGATTTAGCTTATTTGGCAGGTTACTATAAATTTTCCGATCGTCAGGCTTTAAGCGCTTCGTTGCGCTACTTCTCGTTGGGAGATATTACTTTAATGGATCAATTAGGTTATGAACAAGGTTCGGCGCATCCGTTAGAGATGGCTGTTGATGTTGCTTACTCGCAAATGCTTTCCGAAAAGTTTTCGGCTTCGGTAGCCATGCGCTTCATTTACTCTGATTTAAATAACGGATTTAACGGTGCCGGAGGAAGCGAAATGTATCCTGGTGTTTCGGTGGCGGCCGATGTGGCGGGTTATTATCGTCAGCCTATAGCACTTTCTACCGGCGATGCATTGCTGTCGTTTGGGTTGAACATCTCTAATTTAGGTTCAAAAATGTCATACGACAAAAAAGTAACAAGTAGTTTTATCCCTACGAACTTTCGCTTAGGAACTTCGTTTGATTATCCGATCGATGATTTTCAAAGCATTTCGTTTAGTGCAGATGTAAATAAATTGTTGGTGCCAACACCAAATGCTACTACTGATTTTAATGATGTGTCGATGTTGTCAGGGGTTTTCAAATCGTTTAGCGATGCTCCAGGAGGTGCCAAAGAGGAATTGCAGGAAATAATGTGGTCGGTGGGTGCTGAATATGCCTACAACAAACAATTCTTTGTTCGTGCGGGTTATTTCAACGAAAATGAATATAAGGGAAATAGAAAATACTTTACAGCTGGTGCCGGTTTCAAACTAAATGTTTTTCAGTTGGATGCTGGTTACGTAATCTCTACTTCTCAATCGAATCCACTCGATCAGACCCTAAGATTTACGCTTTCGTTTGATTTGTTCGGACTCAAAAATTTAGTAAGATAAGAATTCTGGTATCAGAATAAATTTTTAAATAAAATGAACGGTTGTACTTGTCTCTTGTAGAAGTGGCAAATATAACCGTTCTTTGCATGAAATAGTATTAATAACTAATCAATTTTACTGAGATGAATAATATAAGAGTTGGTTTTGGGTACGATGTACATGTGTTTGCGTCTGGACGCGAACTTTGGTTGGGTGGTGTAAAGTTAGATCATTCAGTAGGTTTGCTGGGTCATTCGGATGCCGATGTACTTATACACGCCCTCTGCGATGCCCTGCTTGGTGCTGCTAATCTGCGCGATATAGGATTTCATTTCCCTGACACAGCCGGAGAATTTAAAAATATTGACAGCAAAATACTTTTAGCGAGAACAATGGAACTTTTGCGGGCTAAAGGTTATGAATTCGGAAATGCTGACTGCACTGTGTGTGCCGAAGCACCAAAGATAAATCCTCATATACTAAAAATGCAGGAGTGCTTAGCTGCTGTCATGAATGTGGATATTGATTTGATCTCGATAAAAGCCACTACTTCCGAAAAGGTAGGTTTCGTTGGGCGTGGCGAAGGAATGGCAGCTTATGCTACTGTGCTGATTTATAAACCAATTTAGTTTAATAGACTGTTTCTATCGTTTGATAAACATATTCTATCCAAATTTGTTTGTATTACAAAATTTAAATGTATAATTTTGTTCTGTCAAAAAAAAATTAATCATTTAAAATTTAAAATATATGTCAGTATTAGTAGGAAAACAAGCACCAGTGTTTAACACAAAAGCAGTAGTAAACGGTTCAGAAATCGTTACAGATTTTTCATTGAAGCAATATGAAGGAGAAAAATATGTTGTTTTCTTTTTCTATCCTGCAGACTTTACATTTGTTTGCCCAACAGAGTTAATTGCATTTCAGGAAAAAGCGGCAGAATTTGAAGCTCGCAACACAGTGTTGGTTGGAGCATCTACCGATTCGGCTTTCTCGCATTGGAAATGGTTGCAAACTCCACAAAACCAAGGTGGTATTCAGGGTGTAAATTATCCTCTCGTAGCCGATCATTCATTGGAAATTTCCAAAGCATATGATGTGTTGGCTGGTGAAGAAGTATATGATGAAGAAGGAAATATTAAATTTGTTGGCGATCCTGAAGCTTACAGAGGATTGTTCCTGATCGATAAATCGGGTGTTGTTCGTCACCAGGTAGTGAATGATATGCCACTTGGACGTAGTGTGGAAGAAATTCTCCGTGTGATTGATGCACTTCAGTTTACAGAGGAATATGGTGAAGTTTGTCCTGCCAACTGGAAGAAAGGCGACAAAGCGCTTAAAGCTACTCAGGACGGAATTGCAAGCTATTTATCAGAAAAATAAATTGAGTTAAAGATTGATAGTGAATTTGTTTTATTGGAACGCTGAAGCTGTAAAGGCTTCAGCGTTTTTTTATGTTGACCGAAGCTGTGGCTTTTTGTCAATTCATCGACCTTTATAGTCGATTTTTACACACCAGCCAAAGAGAAATGTATTACTTTTACAAAACAATAAAACAGTTTTTTTAATTCTTAATAGTTTGAATTTCAGAGTTTGATAAAACAGAAAAAGCGTGTCTTCGGGATGAAGGCACGCTTTTGTTATTTAAAAATATTTGATTACCAGTTTAATATAACTTTACCACATTCGCCTTTTTCCATTACATCAAATCCCTTTTGAAAATCATCGATTTCGAAACGATGGGTAATCACCGGAGATAAATCGAAGCCGGTAATAAGCATTTGTTCCATCTGATACCAGGTTTCCCACATTTCGCGACCATAAATTCCCTTCAATGTAAGTGCTTTGAAAATAATTTTATCCCAGTCCACAGTGGTTGTATTTGGTAAAATGCCCAGTAATGCAACCTTCGATCCATTGTACATATTGTCGATCAAGCCACGAAAAGCAGCCGGCGAACCCGACATTTCGAGCCCTATGTCAAAGCCCCGCATGTGTAAGGTTTTTAGGGCTCCTTCTATTGTTTCTCCTTTCGAAGGATTGATGGTGAGTGTAGCGCCCATTTTCTTGGCTATTTCTAACCGGTAATCGCTCAGGTCGGTCACTACAATGTTGCGAGCGCCGGCAAACCTGCAAATTCCCGTTGCCATGGTTCCAATGAGTCCGGCTCCTGTGATAAGAACATCTTCGCCAATCAGCGGAAATGAAAGTGCTGTGTGTGTAGCATTGCCGAATGGATCCATGATAGCAGCCATTTCGTCGGGGATGCGTTGGTCTAATTTTACAACATTTTCGGCCGGTAATGAAAGATACTCAGCAAAAGCGCCGTCGCGATTTACACCTACTCCAACTGAGTTTTCGCATACATGTAGTTTGCCGCGTCGGCAATTGCGACAATGCCCGCAAGCGATATGTCCTTCGCCCGTAACGCGATCGCCGATTTTTATGTTTCTAACACCATGTCCTTTTTCAACAATTTCACCTACATACTCATGCCCGATTGTCATTGGGGTTTTAATGGTTCGTTGCGACCATTCGTCCCATTTGTATATGTGTAAATCAGTTCCGCAGATGGCTGTTTTTTTAATTTTTATCAATACATCGTTTATTCCAACGTGTGGCATCGGAATGTCTTCCATCCAAATTCCTTTTTCGGGGCGTAGTTTTACTAATGCTTTCATATGGCTGTTGATTTATTTGATTGTATTTTAGTTTGTTATTTAATAACTTCGAGCTGTTGTCCCACTTTTGTAAAAGCTGCGATACATTTGTCAAGCTGTGAAGTGCTGTGAGCTGCTGAAATCTGAACACGAATACGCGCCTGATCTTTTGGAACGACAGGATAGTAAAAGCCTGTAACGTAAATGCCCTCATCGAGCAATAGTGCCGACATTTTCTGCGATAGTTTAGCATCGTAGAGCATTACAGCACAAATGGCTGATTCGGTTGGTTTAATATCGAAGCCGGCAGTTTTCATTTTTTCAACAAAGTAGGCCGTGTTTGTATGTAATTTTTCCTGAAGTTCGTTGGTTTCGTTCATCATTTCGAACATCCGGATGCCGGCAGCTGCCACCATTGGAGGGATGGAGTTGGAAAATAAATAGGGTCGCGAACGCTGACGGAGCAAGTCAATAATTTCCTTTTTTCCTGTTGTGAAACCGCCAATAGCACCACCAAACGCTTTGCCGAGCGTGCCCGTGATGATTTCTATTTTTCCTTTTAAATTGTAAAGTTCAGTAACTCCGCGTCCCGTGCTGCCTACAACACCTGCTGAATGTGATTCGTCCACCATGACCATTGCATCGTATTTAGCTGCAAGTTCGTAAATTTTATCCAATGGGGCCACATTTCCATCCATTGAAAATACGCCATCGGTCACAATGAGTCTGAAACGACATGAATGTGCTGCTTTTAACTGCTTTTCAAGGTCGTTCATATCAGCGTTAGCATATCTGTAGCGTTGTGCTTTGCAAAGCCGTACGCCATCGATGATGGATGCGTGATTCAATGCATCGGACAGAATGGCATCCTCTTCGTTCAACAAAGGCTCGAAAACGCCACCATTTGCATCGAAACAAGCAGCGTATAAAATTGTATCTTCGGTACCAAAAAAATCGGCAATCGCTTTTTCGAGCTGTTTATGAAGGTCTTGCGTTCCGCAGATAAATCGTACCGACGACATACCATAACCATGGGTGTCGAGTGCATCCTTGGCGGCTTGTATCAGCGATGGATTGTTTGATAAGCCAAGATAGTTATTGGCACAAAAGTTCAATACTTCCTTTCCGTCCAAAACGCGTATGGCTGCTCCTTGTGCCGAAATTATTATTCTTTCGTTTTTGTATAAGCCGGCTTCGCTGATATTGCTTAGTTCGTTTTCGAGATATGATTTAAAATTTTGATACATATACTATAATTTAAGAGTTTGACAATTTGATTTGTTTGAATGGTGTCGTGTGATTTTGTCAGGTATATGCAGCAAAAGTAATGATTTTATTAGAGATTTATTTCGTTTTTATTTAGTTATTGCATGAAAATCTTTGCTTTTTTCCAAAAAAAAGCTACCTCCTTGTTTTAAAGAAGATAGCTTGTCGGTGCTGAAATTGTTCAGATAAATAGTCAGGCTTTCAGTCTATCAAAATCTGCGCGATATGTGAATTTGTAAACAAAAGGATAAATACGGCATGCAACGCAAAAACCAAGGGCGCTTTCAAGAAATGCACATACTCCAAATATAGAAGCAAAGGCAAGTGCTGCAGTCTGAAGGTTCAGTATTGAAAACAAGACAACTAAAAAACTAAAAACTATACCTATACGGGCTGCAAAAACTTTAGGACCTGAATTTACAGGCTTCTTTTTCAGTCCCAGTGAGTTGACGATAAGCTTTGAGACTATGCTCAGAATGCTGTATTTCGAATTTTCAGTTCCCCTCAATGTGAAGTCTACTAAAAGAAATGTTGCAATTAATATATTGTTAGTGAGTATCAATGCAGTGATTAACAATACAGTGAAGGTGGCATTGAGTCGGGCAATGTGTTCGTCAATTTTATTGGTTGATATTGGGCAAATGGCGTTTGAATTCATAAAATGAGTTTTTTAAATTGATACGATGAAAAAATACTTACTTTTGCAGCAGCAAACCATACCATGCCATCGGTATTTTTTATACCATAATGAGGGTAGGTTTCTGTCGGTATCTTTTTGTTTATCAAAGTAAAAACGCCAGTCCTATCGCAGCTTGTTTTTATTGTGTGCTCAGGTAGTAGTTTAGGTTCGCAGGTTTTGATTATCGTAATAAAAACAGTATTTTTGCATTTCAAAATAAGAACTATATGGAAAACGTAAGAATGGTTTTGCGCACTGAACAATTATATAAAAAATACGGAAAACGAACTGTTGTAAACGATGTATCGATCGAAGTAAAACAGGGAGAAATTGTTGGTCTACTTGGCCCTAACGGTGCTGGAAAAACAACAACTTTTTATATGACAACAGGACTTGTTACGCCAAATTCGGGAAAAATTTTTCTCAACGATGTGGATATTACCAACTTCCCGGTTTACAAACGTGCTCAAAGCGGTATCGGTTACCTGGCGCAGGAAGCTTCTGTTTTCCGGAAAATGACGGTAGAAGATAATATCAAATCGGTGCTCGAAATGACAAAGTTCAGTCGTGCCTACCAGAAGGAAAAACTGGAAACGCTGATTTCGGAATTTAATCTTCAGGCTGTGCGACATAATATTGGAGATCGTCTTTCGGGGGGAGAACGCCGACGGACTGAAATAGCACGTTGTCTTGCCATCGAACCACGTTTCATTATGCTCGACGAACCTTTTGCCGGTGTCGATCCTATTGCAGTGCAGGATATTCAGGATATTGTGTGGAAATTGAAAGATAAAAACATTGGTATTCTGATAACTGACCATAATGTGGACGAAACCTTGAGCATTACAGATAGAGCTTATTTGCTTTTCGAAGGCAAAATACTTTTCAAGGGAACTTCGCAGGAACTTGCTGATAATCCTTTGGTGCGCGAAAAATACCTTGGACGCGACTTTAAGCTGAAAGAAAAAACAAGGTTGTAAGTTATATTTTTATATTATTCGACAATGGAATGCAGGCAACTATGTGTGGATGATCAAATTCTGATGAAAGAAATTGATGAAGGAGAAGTTGTGAATATTTTCAATGCAATAGATGCCGAACGTGATTATTTGAGCGAATGGCTTCCTTTTGTTGAAAAAACAGTCGACATTGAATTTACACGTGGATTTGTCAACAGCTATCTTTATTCAGATAAAAAGAATGTTACTTTTGCTATCTATTTTGAACACCGGTTTGCAGGGCTTGTCGGACTGAAGGATACTGACGAAACGAATATGAAAACGGAAATCGGCTACTGGCTATCGTTTGATTTTCAGCATAAAGGTGTTGTGACTAAATGCTGCAAGGCGTTAATAGCTTATGCATTCGAAAATATGAAAATGAACCGGGTTCAACTAAAAGCTGGAACCGAAAATGTGAGAAGTCGAGCTGTGGCTGAAAGGTTGGGGTTTGCACTTGAAGGCATAGAGCGTGATGGTGAGTTGCATTCCCGTGGATATATCGACCTTGCGGTTTATAGTCTTCTTAAAAAAGACTTTTGATGTTTTGTGAATTAAATTCCTTGTTGTGAGTATATTGATTAAATAAAAACCCGGTACATTAAGTTCTGAAAACAACTCTTACCATATTAGGCTGCGGTTCAGCTTTACCCACCAAAAATAATTTCCCAACCTGTCAGATTCTTGATATTAGGGACAAGCAGTTTATGATTGATTGTGGCGAAGGTGCACAAATACGTATGCGCCAGATGAATGTAAAGACAAATCGTTTGGGGCATATTTTTATTTCTCATTTGCATGGCGATCATGTTTTTGGCCTTATTGGCTTAATCTCAAGTTTTGGTATGTTGAACCGAACTGCCGATTTACACATTCATTCGGTGCCGGAGCTCGAAAAATTAATGCAGCCTCAACTGAAATTTTTCTGTGAGGGTTTGCCTTTTAAGGTGATTTTTCATCCCATCCATCCTAAAGAACAAGAACTGATTTACGAAGACCGATCAGTACAGGTTTTTAGTATTCCGCTAAAACATCGTATTCCGAGTTGTGGCTTTTTGTTCGAGGAAAAACCACGCGACCGACATATTGTGAGGGCAATGATTGATTTTTACAAAATACCGAACTGGAGGATTCATAAGATCAAGCAGGGCGACGATTTTGTGACCGAGGAGGGCGAAATAATTCCAAATGAAATTCTTACAACTCCTGCTGAAAAACCAAAGCGTTTTGCTTATTGCTCGGACACAGCATATTACGAGAAAATAATACCAATTATACAGGGTGTTGATTGTTTGTACCACGAAGCTACTTTTATGAACGATGAACAGCTCAGAGCCAAAACAACTCAACATTCCACTGCTGCACAAGCAGCAATAATAGCTCAGAAAGCTGGTGTAGGACAGTTGATTATAGGCCATTTTTCGGCTCGTTATTCAAACAAAAATGGATTGCTGAACGAGGCTAAAGCCATTTTTGAAAACACTCTTCTGGCCGAAGATATGAAAGTTTTTGAATTGTAAAAAGAAAGTCCGGAAACGTGTTCCGGACTTAAAAGATTTTACATCAGTCTGAAATAGATAGGCAAAGTATATTTCACTTTCACGGTTCTGCCGTTCATTCTTCCTGGTTTCCAGTTGGGCATCGATTTTATTACCCGTACAGCTTCGTTGTCGAGGCTTTTGTCGATGCCTCTAACCACTTCAACATTTTCGATAGCTCCATTCCTGTCCACCACAAATTGGCAAATTACCTTTCCCTGAATTCCCAGTTCCTGAGCCAGCGAAGGATATCTAATGTTTTTCGAAAGGAATAACATGATATCTCCTTTAAATTGAGGCATTTCTTCTACGAAGTTATGAATTTCTTCTATTGCTTCGGGAGTTACCTCATATTTCACATTCGTTGGTTGTTCTACTCCTTCCGTGGGCGAATCTTCCGACTTTAAGGCCACATTTTCGGTTGTTGTTGGTTTTTCCACAATTTTAAATTCTTCAACCGGTCGGGGAGGAGGAGGTGGTGGAGGCGGTTGAGTTGTTGGCGGCGGCAATACAATGTCGTCGACAAAGTTCGTGAAATACTGGCTTTTGTCGTATTTTACAAGGTCTTTTTGCGACCATTCAAATACGATGTAAACCAGCGAAAGTACCATAACAAATCCAAGCAAAACATAAAGGCTCTTCTTCTTTTCGAGGTTAGCCTCAGGTGATTTTTTAGCTACCATAACATTCAAAATTTAATGATGAAACAATTGGGCTTAAATCAATAAAAAATTTCAAAGATATTTGTGTTATTAATTCAACGCAAAAACGTGTTGTTTTATTGTGATATTTTTTTATTCATCAAAAAATACTTATAAAAAGTAACTTTGTTGCCAGGTAAAGTCCCTTTTCATGCGGATATTTATGAGTCGGAAGTGATTTTTTTTTGTTCATCTAATGTTTGTAAGCTAAAAACATAACTGCCGATGATAAATTGTGAAATGAATTAACTATTTTTGCAGCAATAATTTTTCAATCTATTCAACCTGTAAAGATGTCTCAAATTCAACAAGTATTATTTCTGATTTTAATCGTTCCGTTTATTCCTTTAATGGCTCAGGACGACCGTGCTCAGGTACCCTCGTATATGCAAAACGCTTATTTCGAAGTTAATATTGGTTCAATAAATTATCCATTTAGTCAGGCTCAACTCGAAGCTGGTTACTCATTGACCGATGCAATAGTGGTGCCTCATACCGCTGTGCGATTGGTGCTTGCCGGTTACGATTTTAATAAATATCTTTCGGCTCAGTTGACTTATATGCGCCCGGTATTGTGGGTGAGGTACAAATATATGAATGATCAGACTTTAGTTTCGGACAATCACTCGGTGTGGATGAATGTAGGAGGTCTGACGCTCAAGCCCCGACTGCCTATTGGCGAACATTTTTCTGTTTATGGCGAGGCAGGATTGGGAATTATTACCCGTCATGGCTTTGAGGATCCACAGGGAAAATCGGTGGTGAAGGATGCCAACTACCCTACATTCCTTTTTGGGGCTGGTCTGAAATATCACATCAATAATCGTTGGGCGTTGCAGCTTGTTTCGAATTATTCACCCCGAAATGAAAAACACAATCAACCTTACACCTCTTTTGTTGGCGGTGGTTTCTCGTATCATCTACGTCCTTTTTCGGAAAAACAGATTGAAAAAGGAAAAACATCCGGGTTGATACATCCGAAACAATGGTTGCAGATTGGCTACACGAGCAATGTGTTAGGGTATGGTGTGAACAATCTTGTTTCACGTGATCCTGTGCCAATTTTCTGGGGAGGAAGGGCTGAGGTTCGCCAGGGTTTATCGCTTAATTATCAGCGTAACGTGTTTCATGGTCCCAGAGTTTTTGCCCTCGACTGGGGCGTGAACGCTTCTGTATGGCAAACAAAGGGAGAGGCGGCCAACCAGTTTGAACGTCAGCAATTTTTCACTTTGTCGGTATTCCCTGTTTTTCGTCTGAATTATTGGCATGCTAAAAAGTTCGATGCATATTTCTATTATACTGTGGCGGCACCTACTTATATTTCCGAAACATTGCTCGATGGACATAAGATGGGAGCCAAATTCACTTTCATGGATAATATGGGAACAGGGATTTTCTTTGGAGAAAAACGAAATTTGAATGCTGAAATAAAAATAGGCCATTATTCAAACGGAAATGTGTTTACCGATAACGAGGCGGTTAAAATACCGTTATCGCTCAATGTAGGCTACGCTTTTTAGTCGCATCCGGAAGCTTGTTTTTGTTGGCCAATTGCATTGTTTTAGCGGTATATATTTGTAAATAATTACCTTATCTGAATGCTATGTTAGTAAAAACATTTGGTTCTGCCGTTCAGGGCATCAATGCTACAATTGTTACAATTGAAGTAAACGTTAGTCAGGGAATTCGGTTTTTCCTTGTTGGATTGCCCGACAATGCCGTAAAAGAAAGTCATGAAC
>JAYFRI010000078.1:0-5820 GCA_034926015.1 Paludibacter sp.
TTCTGATGATGGCTCCCTACCACTTGAGAGGAGTTCGTGAATGTATTCAACTACAAAGTACGGCTTATTTTTTTATTTAAGTAAGAACTTTGTATCCGCAGCGATCAAAATTTCATTTGCGCATAATGCAAATACAAAACACGATACTTTTAACATCATCGCGATTTAAAAGTATCGTGCTTGTGAATATAAATAATTATTTACTTGCTTCGTCAATTATCAACTGAACAATTTTCTTTGGATTATATTGTCTATCGAAAAACAATGGATAGTCGGTGCGTCCACGAACCGGGAAATTATTTTTCCACGAACCGGCATCACTCACTCCCCAAAGTGTTACGCGTGTAATTTTATCTTTGTGTTTCAGGAAAAGCTTGAAGAAATCAAGGTAACGATTTTCCCAGGCAGCTTCAGCTTCAGGGGTAATTCCGTTTTTAAATGGATTAATTTTTTCGTTGTAAGCGGCCATATCGGCTATGTTTGCTCCTCTGTTTCCCTGTGGTGTTGGCAGCGCACTTAAATCAAGTTCGGTAATCATTACTTTCATTCCCAAACCAGCAAAAGTAAGGATGCTCTTTTCGAAATCCTGAATAGATGGATAATCCATTCCTATGTGTCCCTGCATACCAATACCATCTATTTTTACACCCTGGCGTTGTAATTCTTTCACCATATTCACTACCCCATTGCGTCTTCCTTCGAGGGCCATTGAGTAGTCGTTGTAATACAATTCGGCTTTTGGGTCGGCTTCGTGAGCAAACTGAAACGCAAGTTTCACGAAATCGGGGCCAATAATTTTGTAGAACTTACTTTTTCTCCATTCACCGTTATCTTCAATGGCTTCGTTTACAACATCCCAACCTTTAATTTTTCCTTTGTAACGACCTACCACCGTGTGAATATGTTTTCTCATTCGTTCGATCAATACTTCTTTCGAAACCTCTTTGCCTTCGCTGTCCACAAAAAACCATCTCGGAGCTTGCGAATGCCAAATAAGCGTATGACCAGTGATAAACATTTTATTTTTTTCGCCATAAGCAATGAATTTATCGGCATCGTCGAAGAAAAACTCACCTTCGCGGGGTTGCAGTTTTTCGCTCTTCATACAGTTTTCGGCAACAATAGCGCTAAATTGTTTCGGAACAAGCTCATAAGCTTTTGCATCCTGACCAAGATATTGCGATCTGTTCAGTGCAGTACCAATGTAAAAATCGTTTTTTAAGGCTTTTTTAAGCGTTGTTGGTTTTGAGCCGGCCACCACCGTTGCCATGCTGATTACAGCTAATACTAAATAGCTAAAAATTCGTCTCATTTCTTGTGTTTTTTGGTTTATAATTTATTTTTTCTTTTATGAATATCCGTTTCATTACCTACTTCTTTTGTACAAACTCTCTTTAAGGATCGACCTCGTCCGGTGAGCCAAAAAATGGAGTGAAGTAGGCGTAGAAAACTTTTCTGTTTGAGTCCCGACGTATTTCGTCGGGGCGAGTTTAAAAGTTTACAGCCTGCGAACGACTAATTTTTTGAGCGAAGCGGGCGCAGTCTTGACTTTTTTTGCTTACTTTTTTGTGTTAAGACAAAAAAGTAAGTGGGGTTTTAGGGGCAAAGCCCCTGTTGTATTGAAGTCTAAAGCTTTAGGCAATCTATCGGATAATCATTTTTTCTTTTATTCGAAAGGAATACCGGACTTCTCTTTATAAATTCGTTTTAGTCCCTGCGATTTTCAATATTAAAACTACAGTTCCGGCTTAACAATCCTCAATTCGGCAACGACAAATCATCAGGCTCACCTTAGCCCTTATTCGTACAAATACCGACCTGTAGAATAATATTTTTCGATGTTACAAATTTAAAAATTGAAAATCAATAACAATTGAAATTTTAGACATTATATTTCAAATTTTAAACATTAGTACTTTAGCCTATAAATCAAAATAGGTACCATAGGCACTGTAACACCGGATAATATCTTTTAAGGGAAAAAACTACATGGTAACCGAACGAAACGCAGGTCGCAAATCAAACGTATAGGCAAGTACTGTTATTGACCTCACCAAACCAATTCAATTACAAGTGAATGGACCCCCGGGCTTTGCTTTATGACAAACACCTGGTAATCATTTAATTTAATAGCTCAACCGCTTCATTCAGCCCCGGGAAACAGTACATTTTTATTCCGCCGGGTAAGCTTTATGGTCTGCCAAGCTAGCTTTATAATCCGCGGAACTAGCTTAATAGTCTACCAAGCTAGCTTTATGAACCGCGGAGCTAGCTTAATGAACCGCCAAGCTAGCTTAATGATCTGCCAAGCTAGCTTTATGGTCTGCGGAGCTAGCTTTATGTTCCACCAAATTGGTTTTATAGTCTGTAAAACCTGTTTTATATTCTACCAAACTGGTTTTATAGTCCAACAAACTGGTTTTATGTTCCGCAAAACGGATTTTATATGTACATTTCTAGTACACACTCGGGAATAAATAGTACGCACTCTGGACTGAATAGTACGCACTCTGGACTGAATAGTACGCACTCGGGAACGAATAGTACGTACCCGGCAACGAATAGTACGTACCCGGCAACGAATAGTACGTACCCGGCAATGAATAGTACGTACTGAGGCTAAAACGATTTCAATTAATCAGTTATTCAACAGTTCAACAAAGTCTGGCGACCGGGGACTGTTGACCGGAGACCTTTCAATGCTTTAATCCTTCAACGATTGACACAACTTGTCCAGAATTTATCGGGATTGGCACATTATCACATTGGCATATTGACACATTAGCTATGCCTTTCAACTTCTTAGCCTTTGCCTGAATTTCCTCACTCTCCGCTCTTACATTTTCAAATTAGCACATTTTCAAATTAGCATATTGGCACATTAGCTATGCCTTTCAACCTCTACGCCTGTGCCTTTGCCTTTGCCTGAATTTCCTCACTCTCCGCTCTTACATTTTCTCATTGGCACATTGTCAAATTAGCACATTGTCACATTAGCTATAAGTCTCGCAACCGATGACTTTTGACTTTTGACCTTTGACTTTTGACTTTCTTCGCCTTAATAACGTCAAAATTCACCAAATGACTGAAAAACAGCTGTTGGCTGTAGAAAAATCAGAAATAGTACTTATCTTTGGAGCATCAGAATCCGCTTTGCCGGGAGATACCAAAAAAGTTACATCGGGTAGTAGTGGAGGAAGTGATTGTACTATGTATTAGTATTCATTTTAAAAAATGTAGAATATGCCTGATGGATCAAGAATCCCAAGAAGTATTGATAGGTTTCACCCTTACATTACCAATACTACTGCTTATCTGAAGACAGGAACTCCTACCAATGCCGAACGCCTGGGGTTAAACACCGAAGAGATGGCCACGTGGGAAGGATTTCTTACTGAATGGAACCCTCTGTACGCACTGTACAGTGATAAGAAAAACGGACGGACTACCGCTGTTACCGATCGGTCGCACAACACTATTCAAAAATGTGTAATGTTTGATCAGACGCATCATATCCTGGACCGCATTGCAGCTTCGGCCAATGTAACGATAGTAGATATGGAGACATTTAACATTAAAAAGGGGATTTTACAAAAACCAACGCGTACTATCCCTGTAAGCGCCATCACCGAAAAGCTAACTGTAACTCTGCAAGCCATAGGTGGAGGTTCGGTAACGATTAAATGTTATGGTGTCAGCGCACAGCGGGCAGGTATTCGGGCGGGTGCCGACTCGGTGCAATATGCTTATATGGTGGGTACCACCCCTCCGACATCAATCAAAGCTCCCGGTCTTACGTTCGAACTAACGACAAGGGCGGTACTTACACTGGCATTGGGTGCCGAAAACACAGCCCAATACCTTTACATTTATTTTCGTTGGTACAGCACCAAGCGCCCGAAACTGAGCGGTCCCTGGAGCGAACTAAATACAACGCTGATACTTTAGTACCCCAAAGAGGCGAAGAAAACAAGAACTTCTGCCGGCATACTGTTTCCAACACTACGCTTCCATACGGGCTTTACCTTAGGTGAAGTCCGTATTTATTATAAATAATTACCATATAATGCATTCGCTTTAATATTCGTTTAATAAATCGTTGTTAATTTAAAAAAAGTATTTACCTTTGGGGGGAAATATTAAGATATTGTTATGAAAGCTTCGAAAATCATACATCGCAGTGTAGCACGCATTCGTGTTGATTTTCCGTATAATCAGGAAATGGT
Organism: Paludibacter sp.; assembly: GCA_034926015.1. Classification (GTDB taxonomy): domain Bacteria; phylum Bacteroidota; class Bacteroidia; order Bacteroidales; family Paludibacteraceae; genus Paludibacter. The sequence continues at coordinate 4,227 of JAYFRI010000078.1, forward strand.
TTCGCTGCTGCGACAAATAGCTGATGCCCGTTGGAGCAAAACACTGGGGGCATGGCATATTCCTTATACCAAAGAGGCGTTTGGGCAATTGAAAACATTGTTTCCTGACATTGAATATGAAAGCGATGAGCAAATAAATAAAAAGCAACTTCAGGATACAGCACGATTAGAGAAAAATGAAGCCCCCCGATTCATCAAAAAACCAACTCAAACCGAACCAATCGGAGCACGATCTAAAGACGTCTCCGGAGTATATAGTATCAATATTGAAATAACCGAAAAACATATTTTTATAAAATTGCCGAAAAACGAAGCAGATATTCAGTTTATCCGTTCGTTCAAATATGCACAATGGGATATGCAGCATTTTCACTGGACAGTGCCAAATTATCGGGATAATATTGTAAAGATTAAAGCATATTTTGGCAACCGAAATCCGTTGTTCACCGAATTGCATACTGCAGTATTTAAACAAAACACAGAGCAGCAACATACTTTTGGTAAATATGAAATGCTGGTGGTGAATAATTTCAGAACGCTGAAAGTTTATTTTTCATATTCGGTAAGCCTGATACGGGATATTAAAAACATTCCTTATGCCGGCTGGAATTCTACAGGGAATTTCTGGACAATACCTGCCATGAATAAATATATTGGCGAGTTGAGGCTGCTTGCCAAACGTTACTCGCTTGAATTTATATACAAGGAGGAACAAAAGACGAAAGTGAAACCACGCACATCATGGCAGGGAATGGAGAATTTTCGTGAATGTCCGCATGCGTATATTGCCAAACTGAAAGAGCTACGATACAGCAAAAATACCTTAGATACGTATAAACACATGTTCGAGGAGTTTATCAATTATTATCGTGAAACAGAGATTGATGATATTACAGATGAAATGATTGTTGATTTTCTGCGTTATCTGGTAAATGAGCGAAATATATCAGGTTCGTATCAGAATCAATCCATTAATTCTATCAAATTTTATTACGAAAGAGTAATGGGTGGACAGAGAAAGATTTATACCATTGATCGACCCCGAAAGGAAAAGATACTGCCCGAAGTACTGAGCGAAGAAGAGGTGGTAAAGATTTTAAATGCTACAGAAAATCTGAAACACAAGGCGATACTAATGACCATTTATTCTGCGGGATTGCGAGTGAGTGAACTGACCAATCTGCGGATAAAGGATATTGACAGTAACCGGATGCAAATTCGGGTAGAACAGGCAAAGGGTAAGAAAGACCGGTATACGTTATTGGGTGATAAGACGCTTGAAATATTGCGCAAATATGTTGCTGAATATAAACCAAAGGAGTGGTTATTTGAAGGAGTCAATGGTGAACGTTATTCTACCAGCAGTATTCAAGCCAACTTGAAAATAGCGGTGGAAAAGACTGATATCAAAAAGCGGATCACTGTTCATACCTTGCGACATAGCTTTGCAACGCATTTATTGGAAGCTGGAACTGATATACGCTATATACAAAGCTTATTAGGACACTCAAGTGGTAAAACAACCGAAATTTATACCCATATTACCACCAAAGGTTTCGAGCAAATAAAAAGCCCTTTAGATAAATTGAAAATA
>JAYFRI010000031.1:0-4346 GCA_034926015.1 Paludibacter sp.
GAAATATGTATCATATTATCGCTGAAATCAAGCTTCACAAGATTGCTTGCCTGATTCGAGAAAACAGAAACACGTTTCAACGCATTGAGCAATGACACTCTGTCAATTATTATTTTATATGCATTTGTTTTAGGGATCACTCCATTATAATTAGGAAATCTTCCTTCCACCTGGCGACAAATCATTGTGTAATTCGACAGTTTAAAATACGCGTTTTTCGAGTCGAATTTAATGTCCACATCTCCACTTTCTTTTGGCAAAATATTTTTAAGCATAGTGGCCGGTTTCTTGGGAAGGATGAAGCTTAATTTTTCCTCTTCTTCCTGAAACGAAACCGAATTGTATGATGTTTTAAATCGTACGAGCTTATGTGCATCAGTGGCCACCAGCGTAAGATTATCTTTCATAATGTCGAAGAAAACACCATTCATTACCGGTCGAAGTTCGTCATCGGCCGTACAGAAAAGCGTCTTACTGATTCCGGCAGAAAGCTGACTCACAGGCAATGACATTAAATGTGCATCTTCCTGAAGTTGCGGCAATCGTGGATATTCATCTCCATTCTGACCAATAAAATTATACGATCCATTGGCTGATGTAATCACCATGGCGAGGTTACTGTCATTTATCGTAAACGTAAGTGGCTGATCGGCAAATTCACGTAAAGTATCGAGCAACAAACGCGAAGCTACAGCTACCTTACCATTTCCTTCTGAATTTTCAACCTCCATCGATGTTATCAATGTAGTTTCAATATCCGAAGCTGTCATTGTCAATGTTTTACCTTCAAGTTCAAGTAAAAAATTATCCAAAATAGGAAGAGAGTTTTTACTGTTAATTACCCTGCTTATGGCTTGTAAATGGCTGAGTAAAACGGTACTTGATACAACGAATTTCATAAGTATGATTTTTATGTTGTTAAGTGCTTAATTATTTAAAGAACAAATGTAGTGATTTTTTTAAAGAACAAAAAATTCCATGTCTGTTTTTTAGTAAATTAAAAACAATAACACCAGCTTAAAGGCAAAATGCTGATAAATAAATTGTATATCAATACGAAACTAAGCCTAAGCATGATTTTTTAGCCCTACATCAAAAGCCTAAGCCACCAAAACAATTTACTCTTTGGCCAATACCTGTTTTTCAGCAATTGAAAAGGAACTAAAAAGACTTGCAGATTGTTGTACGAGCATGAAAAAACTAAACAGATTGGCACAAGCAAGTAGCCCATACTTGCGACAACACGCCGACAATCCGGTGGACTGGCACGAATGGAACGAAGAAGCACTGAATAAAGCCAGAGAAAAAAACATGCCCTTACTGATCAGCATTGGCTATGCGGCTTGCCACTGGTGCCATGTAATGGCTCATGAATCCTTTTCGGACGAAAAAATTGCAGCTTATATGAACGACCATTTTATTTGCATCAAAGTGGACAGAGAAGAACGTCCGGACATAGATCAGATTTATATGGATGCTGCACAAATTATTAACGGACAGGGAGGTTGGCCGTTAAATGCAGTGGCGCTGCCGGATGGGCGACCGTTTTATGCCGCCACCTACTTTCCTCCACATCAATGGCTGGATGTTTTGCAACAAATTCAAAATGTGTTTGTAAACGATCCGGATCGCGTACTGAAAGTTGCCGAATCCATCACCAGTGGTATCAATGCTTTACCGTTCGAATCCACCGGAATTGAGAAAAACTTTAGCCAACAAGCCTATCACAACGCTTTCGATCAGCATATCAAAAAAATTGATTTTGAGTGGGGCGGCTACAAAAAAGCACCCAAATTTATGTTGCCTACAGGGCTTGAGTTTTTGCTGCAATACCATTACCTGACGAAGAATTCGCAGGCGTTAGAAGCCGTTCTGATATCGCTCAACGCCATGGCTCGTGGCGGACTGAATGATCAAATTGGCGGTGGATTTGCTCGATATTCAACCGACGAACGTTGGTTGGTACCTCATTTCGAAAAAATGCTTTACGACAACGCACAACTCATTAGTTTGTACGCCAAAGCATTTCAGCTAACTCAAAATTCTTTTTATAAAGCAGTTGTTGAAAAAACAATTGCTTTCGCAGAACGTGAATTACGCAACAGCAACGGCGGTTTCTATGCATCGATTGATGCCGACAGCGAACACGAGGAAGGAAAGTTTTATGTTTTCACAAAACAGGAAATCGAATCGGTTCTAGATGAAAAAAACTGTGAAATACTCCTAAAATTCTATCATATCACCGAAAAGGGTAATTGGGAAGAAGGCAAAAATATTCTTCATTATACTGTTGATATATCTGAATTTGCCAAAGAAAACGGGTTGACGACGGCTGAATTTGAAACAATACTCCAAAAGGCTCATCAACAACTTTTCGCATATCGTTCGGGTCGGATTCGCCCGACCACGGATGACAAAATTCTGTGTTCGTGGAATGCCCTGATGATTTCCGGTTATGTAAATGCATTTAAAGCCACAGGGAATCCGGAATACAAAGAAAATGCTTTACAAACGAGCCGCTTTATTTCTTCTGAATTAATAAAAGCTGACGGAAGCTTGTATCGGGTTTTTAAAGATGGTAAAGCTACTATTGATGCTTTTCTGGACGATTATTCGTTGCTGGCAAGTGCATGGATCGATTTATATGAAATAACTTTTGACATTCAGTGGTTGCATCTGGCAAAGAAGCTCTCCGAATATGTATGGCTTCATTTCGGCAACAAAGAACGCGACATGTTTTATTATACATCGGACACAGCCGAAGGCCTCATTGCCCGTAAATACGAGTATACCGACAATGTAATTCCTGCATCAAATTCGGTTTTGGCCCACACGCTGTACAGGTTGGGAGTTTTATTCGAAAAATCAACATATATTCAGACATCGGAAAAAATGCTATCGAAAGTGCTTGACGAAACTATTGAATATGGCTCATACTATGCCAATTGGGCACAGCTATTGGAAAAATTTGTTTATCCTTCATCCGAAATTGCCATCATTGGCAATGTAGCTGTTTCGCGCGCCAACGAATTACAAAAGAGCTATTTGCCTGTTTCTGTTTTTGCCGGAGGAGAGCTTGAAAACCTGCCCTTACTTCAGAACAGGTACATAAAGGACAAAACCATGATTTACGTTTGTGTGGATAAAAGCTGCTCACTACCTGTTACCGACAGCGATGATGCATTGGCGTTAATTCGGTAGTTAGAAGTTTATTGTTTCAGAAAAAGAAAGGCATCTGATTTTTGATCTGATGCCTCTTCTTTTATCTTGTGAATTCCCGCAGACCTTTTAACGAGCTCGGTGTGTTTGGTTCATTGTTTGTTGGTCGGTTGCCCGGGTTATATCGTTCGTTGCCACTATTATTCTTAGTATCGGACTTAGAGCTGGACGAATCTCTATTGCCATCGGAACTATCGGAACCTTTCCCCATCAAACTACTTGTCCCTATTTTTTCCCGTGGTTTTTTAGGGAAATGTAGCATTACATCCGAACTTTTCTTCGGACGCTGCTCGTCGAGCCAAAAGAAGTTTTTGAGATATAAATCACCTCCCTTGAGTTGTAACAAGGGATACATAACTCCGGTAGTGGCTGTCGTCAGCACAATTCTATCTACTTTCTTGTCCTTCATATACATAACCACAAAGCTGCTTTCGGTTTTATTAATACCAATCAAAGTGGAATCGCTATCATCGCGCGGAAAATAAATGGTTTCGGCGTTACCGTTGATGTCCACTTTTTTGAGAGCTCCACTATCGATGTGCGCAATTATTTCCTTGCCCGATAGCTGATTATAATAGAGCGAATCTTCTTTCTGGATGGCAATTGCATTGCGTTGAATGTGTACTTTTTCTACTTTTTGGTTTTTTGTAAAGGCCTGAATAAATTCACCTGAAAGTTGATTTTTTTCGGCCCAAAGTACAGGCTCGCCATACATATTCATTACCGAATCGCGCGAGGTGTATACAAGCGAGTCACACAAGCCCTGAATATCATTTCTGTACATTCTCACGTTGAGGTAACCCTTGGCCACATCGTAGATAGAATCCTTGAAGGTACGAAGCGTATCAGCATGCACCCACAAAGTGTCTTTTCCCGACCAATCAACCAAAAGTGCCGAATCGCTGGCAATGCCTGTTTCGGTGTTTTCGTTATAATAAACATAGTCGCCATACAGCGTGTTTTTTTTCACCGAGTCTACCATCTCCACATTCCCAAAAGACTCACCGTAGTTTTTTATTTTATCATAAAAAATGGTATCTCCTACTATTGTTTTTCCATCTTTATGGGCTACTTTCGATCGGTCGAGCAACATCATTTGCTCTGTAGCTGTATTGTACCAGCCTTTT
>JAYFRI010000096.1:0-6644 GCA_034926015.1 Paludibacter sp.
AGATAAAAAATTAAATCCCAGAACTTTCGAAAACGGACAAGTAGAATTTGTAGGGATTAAAGATTGGACAAGTGGATTTTTCCCTGGATCCCTTTGGTACATATACGAACTAACTAATAACAGCAAAGTGATTGAACAAGCCGAATATTACAGTAATTTAGTTGAATTGGCAAAATATCGCAAAGATACTCACGATGTTGGCTTTATTCTTAATTCGAGTTTTGGAAATGGATACCGAATCACCGGAAACGAACAGTATAAAGAGGTGTTAACTACAGGTGCCGAATCATTAATGACAAGATTCAATCCCAATATTGGACTTATAAAATCGTGGGATACGCGCAATAGGTGGAATTACGCAGTTATTATCGATAATATGATGAATCTTGAATTGCTTTTCGAGGTTGGAAAATTGACTAATAATGGAAAAATGAAAAATGCATGTATTTCACATGCCGACAAAACGCTCGAAAATCATTTCAGAGCAGACCATAGCTGCTTTCATGTTGTAAATTATGACAGCATAAGTGGGAAAGTTGTTGAAAAAGTAACACATCAGGGTTTCGATGACAATTCTTCATGGGCGCGTGGTCAGGCCTGGGCACTTTATGGATATACATTGATGTATCGCGAAACGCAAGACATTAAGTATCTGAAACATGCCATAAAAGTAGCTGATTTCATATTGAATCATCAAAATTTACCAAAAGACAAAGTTCCATACTGGGATTTTAACGCACCGAATATTCCTGACGAACCCCGCGATGCTTCGGCGGCGGCTGTTATAGCCTTGGCCTTAATTGAATTGAATTCGTATCAGCAAAATCAATCACACTATTTTAAGGCTGCCGAACAAATTTTGAAAAGTCTTTCGTCAGATGAATATTTAGCAAAAAAAGGAGAAAACGGACTGTTTATTCTCAAACACTCCACCGGAAACTGGCCTAAAAAATCTGAAATTGACACTCCCATTTCGTATGCCGATTATTATTATCTGGAAGCACTTTTGAGATACAAAAAAGTAAAAATGAAGAATAAAGAATGAAAAAAATAAATATTAGGATATTACTGTTTGCTATAATTTGGGGATTTTCTGAGAACACAGCGGCTCAGACAATTCTGAATGCAGATGGTCCCGGAAACACCTACGAATTAATCAACAGCGTTTTAGCTCCAAACGGAGGCGATGTAGTTGAAAGTGCCGAATGCGTACATCCTGAATTCGGACGGCATATAACGGAGGTTTGGGATGCCACATTGAACCAATATGTGTTTGCATTTCATATTCACGTAACACCTGATAACGACCGCTGCATCAACTTCGACCGACAACGCGTGGAAATAAAAACCTACGACACTTCACCAGCAAACTTAAAAGGGGTTGCGGGTGAAACAGTGACATATAAATGGAAGTTTTATGTACCTGTAGGCTATCAACCTTCGTCGAGCTTTACGCATTTACATCAAATAAAAGCTGTTGGTGGCGATGATTCTGATCCGCTTTTTGTGCTGACAGCCCGAAAAGGAACTCCCAACAAGATGGAACTGAATTACTATGTCGACTCAGATTTAAGTTCCGAGAAACTTACGTCAGTTAATCTTTCACTTTTCGAAGGAAACTGGGTAGAAGTTACTGAACGGGTAAAAATCAGTAACACAGGCGGAACGTACTCAATCATTATTAAGAATATAAGTACCGGAGCTACAGTGTTATCCTACAGCAACAATAATCTACTGACCATCAGAGCCGATAATAACTTTATTCGCCCTAAATGGGGTATCTACCGAAGTTTACTCAACTCACAGGCGTTGCGCGACGAAATTGTGTTATTTAATGGTTTCTCTATCCACGAAGAACAAAACACTGCGACTTTTAATCCTGCTGATCAGGGAGATAATTATCTTTCGGTTCAACAAAATAATAGTTCAAAACAAGTTGATATCGAATACAATAATTCAGGACTTGAAAACACGAAAATACAAATTATCAACACTAAAGGCCAGGTTATAAATTCAATTATTCCTGTGCAACAAAAAGGAATACAAAAATTATCTCTTGATCTTTCGCATTTAAATAATAACGTCTATTTTGCCCGTTTAATAACGTACAATAGTACGAACACAGTAAAATTTATTCTGGCACATCATTGAATCAACTGATTTATTTAAATCAATTAAAAACAACTTACAATGAACCTAAAGAAACTTCTGCTTTCCGTAATAGTTTTAGCCGTTACGCTGCCTGGCTTTGCCGAAAATAAGATCAGGTTAAACGATAACTGGAAATTTTTGAAAAGTGATCTGGGTGGAATCTGGGAAGCTGTTCGTCCCACAAAAGCCGGAAACCCCGAAAGCGAACCTTTGTGGGAAAACGTTACACTTCCACATTGCTATAATGCTTATGATGCTGTTGATCCCGATGTGAATTACTACCAGGGTCCGGCTTGGTATACGACACAAATTGAAGTGAATAATCCGTATAAGAATGGAAGAACATTGTTACAATTCGAAGGCTCTGGGCAAAAAACCGATGTATATGTTTACACCACCAAAGCTGGTTCGCACATTGGTGGTTACGACGAATGGACAGTAGACATTACCGATGCAGTAAATTCCTTTTTGAAAGATAAAAAGACAGCAACTGAATTTAACGGGAAAATTCCGCTTTCGATTCGTTGCGATAATTCGCGCGATTTGGAAATAATGCCTTCCGATTTATCCGATTTTAATTTGTACGGTGGTATCTATCGATATCTGAATTTAGTTTACGTACCGGCTATATCCATTGAAAAACTGCACATTAACCCAACCGCAGATGCAAAAGGTATAGTTGGAAACTACGAAGTCAGTTTAAAACTATCCAATAAATCTGCTGGATCAAAAGCAAAGCTTACACTCGAAATAATTGATAATTCAGGTAAAACAATCAATGTATCAAATCAGGAAATAACCATTTCCGATGGAGAAAAATCCGTTTTTACGGCAAAAATTAAAAAGCCAAAACTATGGTCGACTGTGCAGCCAAATTTATACACCTGCAAAGCAACGATTACAACGGAGTCGGGTACACAAACAGTTTCCGAAAAGTTTGGTTTCCGGCACTTTGAGTTTGTCGAAAAAGGTCCGTTCATGCTCAATGGCAGTCGCTTATTATTACGCGGCACACACCGGCACGAGGACCATGCCGGAATTGGAGCCGCCATGACAGAAGATCTTATGCGTCGTGAAATGTTGTTAATGAAAGAAATGGGTGTCAACTTTATACGTTTGGGACATTATCAGCAATCTGGAATTATACTTGATTTGTGCGATAGTTTGGGCATTTTGGTATGGGAAGAAATACCCTGGTGTCGTGGAGGTTTGGGTGGTGAAGCGTACAAAAAACAAGGTCGCCAAATGCTGACCAATATGATTGACCAACATAAAAACCATCCTTCGGTGATTCTTTGGGGACTTGGTAACGAAAACGATTGGCCCGGCGATTTTGCGGAGTTCGACAAGCAAAAAATTCGCGATTACATGACAGAATTACATCAACTTGCGCACCAATTAGACCCCACACGTCTGACTTCCATTCGCCGTTGCGATTTTTGCAAAGACATCCCTGATGTATATTCACCATCAATCTGGGCTGGCTGGTACAGAGGAATTTACACCGAATACAAAGAAATGACCCAAAAAGAAATAGCAGGTGTGAAACGCTTTTTTCATGCTGAATGGGGAGGCGACAGCCATGCCGGACGACACTCCGAAGTGCCAGACAAAGGGTTGCAAAGCATTAAAACCGGACAAGGCGTAGATGAACGAGCGGGAGATGCATCACTTATTGGCGGTTCGGCACGCGTATCGAAAGATGGCGACTGGAGCGAATCGTATATCTGTAACCTTTTCGAATGGCATTTAAAAGAACAGGAAACTATGTCAAATCTCACTGGAACAGCGGCATGGATTTTCAAGGATTTTTCCACGCCTGTCCGACCAGATAATCCTGTCCCATACATGAATCAGAAAGGTGTTGTCGAACGGGATTTAACTCCGAAAGAAGCATATTATGTATTTCAATCGTACTGGACTAAAAAACCAATGGTTCATATTTATGGTCATAGTTGGCCTGTTCGTTGGGGAAGCCCTGATGAAGAAAAGATGCTGAAAGTATATTCGAATTGCGATGAAGCTGAACTGATATTGAATGGCGTTAGTCAGGGTGTAAAAAAACGTAATTCGCAAGATTTTCCAGCTGCCGGACTTCGTTGGAATGTGAAATACAACTCCGGAGAAAATACGATTAAAGTCATTGCCAGAAAAGGCAAAGTGACAGTTACAGATGAAATGAAGCAAAACTATCAAACCGAAAAATGGGGTAAACCGGCTCTTATGACCTTGAAAAAAATTGCTGAATCGAACGACACAGCTACCATCGAAGTAAAACTATACGATGCCAATAAAGTTCAATGTTTGGATTCGCGCAAGGTAGTTCGTTTTGGACTTACAGGCGATGGTCAATTATTGGATAATTTGGGAACTTCGTCGGGTGCACGAGTCGTGGAATTGTACAATGGACGGGCCATTATACGTGTAAAATTAAATAATGGCAAAAGTATTGCCAGCGTAAAATGCGAAGAAATTCCTACCGTTTTTTGTGAATTGTAACTTTTAAATCTATATATCATGAAAATACTCTCTCCAAAAAATTACGATAAGAAAATTATTGTTTTACTCTTTGCTATAATATTTTGTAACACAAATTCAAAAATAGCAGCACAGTCAATTGAAAAACAGAATAGTGATCAACTTGAAGTGTGCATTTTTTCCAAACATCTTCAGTTTTTAGATTATGAAACTTTGGGCAAGATAGTAGCTGAAATGGGGTTTGATGGCATTGATCTTACAGTACGTACAGGTGGACATGTGGAACCTGCAACAGTTAAAACAGATTTACCAAAAGCAGTTGCCGAAATTCGTAAAGGCGGCACTAAAGTAGTCATGATATCAACAACAATCGAGGATGTCAACAACTCCCGGGACCGTGACATTTTACAAGCAGCATCTGAAAGTGGGATTAAATACTATCGCCTTGGTTGGTATAAATATCCTGCGGGAAAAACACTCCCTGCATCATTGGATGTGTATGCCCAACAAATAAAACAACTGAGTACACTAAACAAAGAACTTGACATTGTAGGCTGTTATCAAAATCACGCCGGAAATTTAGTGGGAGGTTCTCTATGGGAAGTGTATCATATTCTGAAGTCAGCAGATCAACAGTATTTCGGAGCACAATATGACATACGGCACGCTATGGTAGAAGGCGCATTTTCATGGGTGAACGGATTGGAATTGATTCATTCACAAATAAAAACCATAGTTGTAAAAGATTATAAGTGGGAAATGGTGAACGGAAAATGGCAATTAGTGAATGTACCTATTGGCGAAGGAATGGTGGATTTCAAAAAATTCTTTCGTCTGTTGAAACAATACAATATTAAGGTTCCGGTTTCACTACATTGCGAATATGATTTAGGAGGTGCCGAAAAGGGTAATCGAACTATTTCAGTTGATCCGCAGATCGTTTACGATGCAATGAAAAAAGATTTGATTAAAATACGGGAACTTTGGAATGAATCATAAAAAAAACTAAACCACTGATTACATGCAAAATAAAGGTCAAACATATTGTTTAAAAAATTGAAGTTCACTGATAAAAAAACACTAATGAAAGCAAAATTAATTCTTACAACTCTGTTTTTCTTTTTTTGTATTATATGCTTCGCACAAACAACAGAGATCAAAAAGGTACAATTTCCGGAACATTATCAATCGAAAATCGATGAGGTTTACACAACCGTAAAGGATTGGAACGGACGTATTGATTTATATTTTAATCCTTCAAGCGAAAAACCCACCCCTATTGTACTGCATATTCACGGAGGTGGTTGGAATCACGGCACAAAAGAAAGCCAAAGTGGTTTCAGTTCGTACTTTAAAGCCGGATTTGCTGTGGCCAATGTGGAATACCGATTGGTGCAGGTCGCCCCAGCTCCGGCAGCTATCGAAGATATCCGTTGTGCGATCAACTATATTAAAACTCACGCCAAACAATTGAATATCAATCCGGATAAAATTATAACCTCAGGAGGTTCGGCAGGTGCACATTTGGCTTTAATGGGCGGATTGCTCGAAAATGACAACCGTTTTGATAAAAACTGTACTGAAAAAACCGATATGCGTGTGGCGGCCATCATTAGTAATTACGCTCCCACCGACTTTAGCGACTTAAATTCAGAAATGAGTCAATTCAAATCACTGACGCGTTGGCTGGGCGATAAAGCGGGAGATTTGGAGTTTCGGGCATCCGTTTCGCCTGTTACGCATATAAAAAAATCTAGCCCTCCCGTTTTTATTGTACACGGAAATGCTGATCCGATTGTTCCTTACAAACAGTCAGTTATACTTCAGCAAAAACTCAACGAAGTTGGTGTTTACAACAAATTTATTACAGTCGAAAGAGGGAAACACGGTGGTTTCGATCAGGATAAGAAATCGGAAATCAATAAAGCTCTTTTTGAATTTCTGAAAACAATTAAATTATTTTGAAATACGCAAACCAACAAACTGGTCAACCAGTTTTATGTTTTACAACATGT
>JAYFRI010000158.1:0-12720 GCA_034926015.1 Paludibacter sp.
AAAACTCGAAAAAATACTTATTTATAACATGGTAAACGATGTGTTTTATTCGGAATTACACATCAAAAATGGTGAAGACAGCTTTGTGCTCGATGCCCGCACATCGGATGCTGTAGCCCTTGCCATTCGCTCCGATTCACCAATTTATATTAAATCCGAAATTCTAAACATTGTAGGCACTGCAATCGAAAATGAAACAGACAGCGAAGAAATTGATAAAGAAGATGTTGATGCCGAGGATTTGACAAACGACGAATTAGACCTTCTTTCGCTCGACGATTTGAACGAAATACTGAACATGGCCATCAAAGAAGAAAAATACGAATTGGCTGTCAACATTAGGGATGCTATCAAACGAAAAGAGGAAAAATAATATCCAAAGCTGTGAAAATCGATTTACAGTGCTTTTATAAATCACAAAAAAACTTTAAAATCAAAATACTAATTTACAAAACGTTAAACACATTATTATGGGATTAAAATTTCGACTGACGGTTATGAATTTCCTTCAGTTTTTTGTCTGGGGAGCCTGGATGATGACACTTGGGCATTATGGTTTTGTTGAAAAAGAATGGAATGGTGCAGAGTTTGGTTTGGTATTCTCCACAATGGGCTTTGCTTCATTGATTATGCCAACCTTGTTCGGGATTATAGCCGACAAATGGAAAGCCAATTATGTGTACGCTATTTTACATTTGCTTTTTGGTGCAACCATGTGTGTTCTTCCTTTTATCGATGCTCCCGTACCGTTTTTCTGGGTGCTTTTCGTAGCCATGTGCTTTTACATGCCAACATTGGGGCTGAACAATTCGATCGGTTTTTCGGTATTAAAAAACGAAGGCAAAGATCCAACCAAATACTTTCCGCCTATCCGCGTGTGGGGAACTGTAGGTTTTATTGCGGCCATGTGGATTACCAATCTGTTTACAAAAGAATGGGGTTTAGGCATGAGCATTAAAGTATCGTTTATTATTTCGGCCATTGTGGCATTTGGTTTGTCACTTTTTGCATTCTTTTTCCTCCCTGTGATAAAGAAAGAAAAGGAAGCAAAAACAAACGAGAAAAAATCGCTTGTACAGAAACTTGGACTCGAAGCCTTCGTATTGTTTAAACAAAAGAAAATGGCGCTTTTCTTTGTGTTCAGTCTGTTGCTTGGTGGTTCTTTGCAGCTGACAAACGCTTATGGCGACAGTTTCTTACAAGATGACACCATCTTCCCTAAAGGTGAACTTATCAATAATTTTTCGACGATTATCCTTTCGGTATCACAGATTTCCGAAACGCTGTTTATCCTTGCTATTCCTTTCTTTATGAAACGTTTCGGAATAAAAAAAGTAATGCTATTCAGTATGTTAGCCTGGGTGTTGCGTTTTGGGTTATTCGGGCTGGCCGAAGATTCGGTACTTGGATTTTCACTGATTATTGCCTCTTGTATTATTTACGGAATGGCCTTCGATTTCTTCAATATCTCAGGCGCTTTATTTGTGGAGAAAAACACCGACTCAAAAATACAATCATCAGCACAAGGAGTATTTATGCTCATGACTAACGGTGTAGGCGCCGTGCTAGGGAACATTACCGCCGGACTGATCATTGCAAAATGGTTCGAAGATCCTGTAACCCACGTAAAAGACTGGTCAAGTATCTGGCTTATTTTTGCCGCCTACTCTTTGGTAGTGGCTGTGCTGTTTGCCATATTCTTCAAACACAAACATGATCCCAAAGAGCTGGAAACATTCCATCATTGATCACATTTGTTTTCGCAAAATACCAAAACGCGGAGTTTGAAATCATCAAATTCCGCGTTTTTTATTAACCAATTAGAAAAACATCGACTAAAAAAAACAGTATAAGATAGTTTCGTGGCTTCTGTCATCAGTATTTATTTGCATTTCGTTAATATTTCACCAAAAAAAGTTGGTATTCATAAATACCTTAACTATATTTGGCATTGAAAACTAACAATAAAATAAACTCTCATAGACCAAAAAGTAAATAGCTGCAAACAGATGAAGCATACAAAAACAATTCTCTTGCTAAGTTTATTCGTATTCATTGCTATGAACGCAATGGCTTTTACATCTGAAATTAGAGTAATGTCGTTGCCCGACAAAACCACTACCACCACCCGGCTGTGCCTTCCCGAAAAAGGCGATCCAAAAACGATAGTAATCGTTGTGCACGGTACAGGGCCATACACCTATATGACCAAAAGAACCGGATTCAACTATTACGATGTATTAGCCAACGGATTTTGCGAGCAGGGCGTCGGTTTTTTCAGTTACAATCGTCGTGGTGTCGATTTAGGAGACACAGCTCCTATGTTCGACAAGGTGGATAGTACTAAATATACCAATTATCTCCCTCATATCGAAGTAAGAGATATTGAAAGCATGATTTCAACACTTAAAAAAGACAAGCGATTGAAAAATTGCAAAATCATTCTCTACGGAATAAGCGAAGGAACCATTATTGCTTCGATGGTGGCAGAAAGGAACAAAGTAAAGGTGGACGGCCTGTTCCTGCAAGGATATGCGCATGAAAATATGTACGATATCATCCAATGGCAAAATATGGGAGAAGGCATTATGGTGTTGATAAACGCTGTTTTCGACAAAAATGGCGATAAGTCTATCAGCAGAGAAGAATACGAAACCGATGACCCAACTTTTCCCGGCTACAGAAAATACCTGTTCAACGACCTGGCTTTTGATGCAATTGACCTAACAAAAGACAATGCCATTGACCTGAGAGACATACATAAAATGAGAACATCATACAACACTTATATGATGTCAAAAATCTCCGAAAACGATCAATCATGGATCTGGAACAACTATTTTCGTATAACAATAGCTTGGCTAAAAGAGCATTTTGCACTTGAACCAAACAAATCGAGATTATTACGCATTACAATTCCTATCCATATCTTTCACGGCACACAAGATATAAATGTGCCTGTTGAAGGCGTGTATGATATTGAAAAACGCTTCAAAATCAGCGACAAACAAAACCTGACAATACATGTATTTGATAAACATGACCATGACCTTAATTTCAACGAATGGATTACAAATAAAAAATATTCTGAAGGCTTGCAGTCAATATTCGACAATGCTGCAAAATTCTGATGCGCCATCCATATTTTAGTCCGCTTATGCCATTATTTAACAGATATCATATTTTCTAATTCAGTAATAAAACAAAACAAATGAACCTGAAATTAATTATTATTCTTGTCATCACCTATTCCTATGGCCTTTTTGAGCTTTTCATGGGAGTGAAACAAAAACGAAAAGGAAATATCGAAAAATCGGGAGACAAATCAAGCGTTTGGATGCTTGTGATTTTAATTGCCTTTGGCTATTTCTTTTCTTTCCTGATTGCTTCAACCAAAATAGGAAGAATTTATCACTGGAACACCTTCTTTACTATAGGCGTGATAATGACAACATTAGGATTAGCAATCAGGATAACATCCATCCTGACGCTGAAAAAACAATTTACTTATACTGTAACAAAAATTGAAAACCATGAATTAATTGAGCGCGGACTCTATAAATTCATTCGACACCCGGCCTATTTAGGCCAACTTATCATCTTTGCCGGAATATCAACCGCTCTATCCAACTGGGTTTCAATTACATTTATGATGATTCCTGTTTCCATTGGTTTTATTCACCGAATAACTATAGAAGAAAAATTCCTGAAAGAGCAAATGGGACAGCAATACATGGATTATCAAAAGAGAACAAAACGCTTAATTCCAATGATATATTAAACACACTCGCCCCCGTTTGCAAACGAAGGCGAGGAGAAAAAACTCTAAATGGAAATGTAAATTAAACTATTGTTCAATTCAGATAAAACCACTTCCATTCACTTCAAAACAACCTCAAAACGGTGTTTCATCATTTCGCCCTCCCGGAAACTGACCGCCGGGTGGAATTGAATTAGGACTTATGGCCGGATAAGCATCTCCTGCATTATCGTTCATTTTCGAAGAAATAATTTGAAATTCTGATCCGAAAGGATTATCATCATCCGCCATATCGTCCTTGTTCATAAATTTGGCATAAGTATTTTTAAACTTAAGCTGAACGTCGGCTGTCGCACCATTACGGTGTTTAGCTACAATAATTTCGGCAATGCCCAACAAGGAATTACCCTGAGCATCTTCGGTAATTTTATAATATTCAGGACGGTGAATAAAACAAACCATATCGGCATCCTGCTCAATAGCACCCGATTCACGTAAATCGGACAACTGCGGGCGCTTGCCTTCAATCCCTGTACGGCCTTCCACACCACGGTTCAACTGCGACAACGCAATAATCGGAATATCCAATTCCTTGGCAAGTCCCTTAAGCGAACGTGAAATAATACTTACCTCCTGTTCACGACTACCAAAACTCATACCGCTGGCATTCATCAACTGAAGGTAGTCAATAATGATACACTGAATTTTGTGTTCTTTCACAAGACGGCGCGCCTTACTTCTGAGCTCAAAAATGGATAAACTCGGGGTATCGTCGACATAAATCGGCGCATCGAGCAACAGATTAATATCTTTGTCAAATTTTTCCCATTCATATTTATCGAGCTGTCCGTTCTTTATCTTCTCGCCTTCGAGCTGACAAACATTCATTATCAAACGGTTCACCAACTGAACGTTCGACATTTCGAGCGAAAACACCGCCACCGGAGAATTATAATCTACAGCCATATTCTTGGCCATCGATAGAATAAAAGCTGTTTTTCCCATCGCCGGACGTGCAGCGATAATAATCAAATCCGAACGCTGCCAACCCGAAGTAATCTTGTCGAGCGAATGAAAGCCACTGGGCACGCCGCTCGCCCCCTGTTTGGTGGCAGCCAGCAACATACGGTTACGTGCTTCGGCAATCACAGGGTTGATTTGGGTAACATCTTTTTTCAGATTTCGCTGCGACACTTCAAAAAGCATCCCTTCGGCCTCCTGCATCAGGTCATCCACATCGGTTTTGTCGTCAAATGCCTTAGTTTCAATTTCGGATGAAATACGAATCAGCTCCCGTGCAAGGAATTTCTGAACAATAATACGGGCGTGATATTCGAGGTGAGCCGCCGACGATACTTTAGCCGTCAGCAAAGTAATATAATAAGGGCCTCCCACTTCATCTATTGTTCCTATTTTCCGCAGCTGCTCTGTAACAGTATGCATATCGATAGGCTCCTGATGCACGGCAAGCATCATAATGGCTTCGAAAATTTTTTGATGGGTGAGCTTATAGAAACATTCGGGTTTCAATATCTCCGAAATCAATGAATAGGCATCTTTTTCTATCATGATTGCTCCCAAAACAGCTTCCTCGAGCTCGGGAGCCTGTGGTGGAAGTTTACCATATTCGTTGGCCTGTATAGGTGCAGGTGTCATTGGTTTCTTCGAATAATTACGTTTTTCGGCCATTTTAATCTCTTAATAATTCTTGTTTCAAAATTGTGAGCTTCAAAAGTACGAAACATTTACCGGATATTCATACCTGATTTTTCAACAGATTGTTGATAACTTTTTAATATGAGCCAACAAAACTCTGGCAACGATTTTAGCTTTTATTTTTTTTTAATTACTTTTGATATCCCTAAGCGAAACAGCCTACTGATAAACTGCAAATAAATTTATGATTACTTATCCTAATGCAAAAATAAATATCGGACTCAATGTCGTTGAAAAACGTCAGGATGGATATCACAACATTGAAACAGTGTTTTATCCCATCGGTCTTTGCGATGTACTCGAAATAGAACCCTCCGAAGGTTGCACTGACTATAGCTTTTCAGCTTCGGGCATTCCATTAAGCGGCGATCCCGAGGAAAATCTGATTGTAAAAGCTTATCGCTTGTTACAGTCGGAATACGACATTCCCCCGGTAGACATTTCGCTGATAAAACAAATCCCTTTTGGTGCCGGACTTGGTGGAGGATCGGCAGATGCAGCTTTTACACTCAAAATGCTGAACGAAATGTTTGAGCTTAAAATAACTCCCCGCAAATTAGAAAAAATGGCTGCCGACTTAGGTGCCGACTGCCCCGTTTTCATACGCAACAAAGCCGTGTTTGCTACCGGAATAGGCAATGTTTTTACTCCTGTCAAAATATCGCTTAAAGGTTATTTCCTGGTGCTTATAAAACCTGACATCCATGTTTCCACACCCGAAGCATATTCGCTTGTCATTCCCGAAAAATCTGACGTATCCATCGCCGAAAACATCCAACGTCCCATTTCCGAATGGAAAGCACTTATAAAAAACGATTTCGAGAAATCAGTCTTTGCCCTGCACCCTGAGATTGCCGAAATAAAAAACAATCTCTATGCAGCAGGTGCAGTTTATGCATCCATGTCCGGATCGGGCTCGTCGGTATATGGACTATTCGAAAGTGAACCGGTTTTGGACTTTAAACTCCACAATTGTTTCGTTACCGGAGGTATGCTGAAATAGATTTTAAGCAATTTAAACAAATAGCTAAAAACATTTGAAGTAAGTGGCTGTTATATTGTTACAAAATTAAAATATTAAACATATGGAAATGAAACAAAAAAACAGCTGTTATGGCACTGAAAACAATACTTGGAATAACATTGGCTTGCTAATATTCAGGTTGGTAATAGGTGGATTTATGCTCACACACGGGCTGCAAAAGTTAAGTAATTTTGAAATGATGAGTTCAGTATTCCCCGACCCACTGGGTGTAGGTTCAGGTCTCTCACTCGGTCTGATCGTTTTTGCCGAATTCTTTTGTTCAATACTTATCATTCTTGGTTTATTTACACGTCTTGCCACTATTCCACTTATAATAGGAATGATAGTAGCTGCATTTGTTATCCACGGCAATGATCCTTTTGCTATTAAAGAATTATCGCTATTTTATCTTTCGCTCTATATCAGCTTAATCTTCACTGGAGCAGGAAAATACTCGGTTGATTATTTATTACGCGATTATTACGCTACAATCTGCAGTAAATTTTCAAAGAAAAAGTAAGAAACTTTCTGAAAACGATATTAAAAGTGCCTTTCAAAACCGAAAGACACTTTTTTTATATATTTATCTCTGATAATAAGCTATTTGAACAGAACGAAAATCGATTCAAACCAGCAAAGTCCACCACAGTCTTTTTTCAGAAAAACGTTTGCCCAATTGAATAAAAAGCAGTAACTTAGTGCGATTTTTTGAAAGTAACAAAATTATAGTTAGATGATTGATCAAGACAGAATTATAAAGGTAAATATTGACGAAGAAATGAAATCTTCGTACATTGATTATTCAATGTCGGTAATAGTTTCGCGTGCACTACCCGATGTGCGTGATGGTTTTAAACCCGTACACCGCCGCGTGTTGTACGGGATGAACGAACTGGGAAATAATTCGGACAAACCATATAAAAAATCCGCCAGAATTGTAGGGGAAGTTATGGGGAAATATCATCCACACGGCGACTCCTCTATATATGGTACACTTGTGCGCATGGCTCAGCATTGGTCGATGCGTTATCCACTCGTGGATGGACAAGGTAACTTCGGATCGGTGGACGGCGATAGTCCTGCAGCTATGCGTTAGACCGAAGCACGTCTGCGCAAAATTTCGGAAGACATGCTGGTGGACATCAACAAAGACACAATTGATTTCCAGCTCAACTTTGACGACACAATGAAAGAGCCAACTGTATTGCCTACCCGCATACCTAACCTTCTCGTGAATGGTTCATCGGGTATCGCTGTAGGGATGGCTACCAATATGGCTCCACACAACCTGACAGAAGCTGTTGATGGTATCATTGCTTACATCGACGACAATGATATTGAGATTTCAGAACTTATCAAATACATAAAAGCCCCGGATTTCCCAACCGGAGGAATCATACAGGGAATTGCAGGTGTTAAAGAAGCTTTCGAAACCGGTAGAGGACGAATAGTCGTACGCTCGAAAGTGGAAATAGAAACTGATGCTCAGGGACGCGACAAAATAGTAATCAACGAAATTCCATATCAGGTTAACAAGGTAGAACTAATCAAAGCAATCGTTGCTTTGGTTGAAGACAAGAGAATTGAAGGCATTTCGCATATCAATGATGAATCGGACCGCGAAGGTATGCGCATTGTAATTGATGTAAAACGTGATGCTAATTCGAATGTACTTTTAAACAAGCTGTTCAAAATGACAGCCTTGCAGTCTTCGTTCAGCGTCAACAATATTGCCCTTGTACACGGACGTCCACGCATGTTGAATCTGAAAGATATGATTCATTACTTCGTAGAACACAGACACGAAGTAGTGATCCGTCGTACCCGTTTCGAACTCGGAGAAGCCGAAAAACGCGCTCATTTACTCGAAGGATTCATGATCATTCTCGACAATCTCGATGAAGCAATTCGCATCATTCGCGAATCGAAAACTCCTGAAGAAGCCCGTACCAACCTGATGGAACGTTTCGGATTATCCGATATTCAGTCGCGTGCCATTGTCGAAATGCGTTTGCGCCAGCTTACAGGCATGGAGCAGGATAAACTGCGTGCCGAATATCAGGATGTATTGGCATTGATTGCCCATTTAAAAGAAATACTTGAAAGCAAAGACCTTCAGATGGCTATCATCAAAGAAGAATTGCTCGAAGTAAAAGCAAAATACGGTGACGTTCGCCGCACACAGATTGTATATTCGTCCGAAGAATTCAACCCCGAAGATTTCTATTCAGACGATGAAATGATCATTACCATTTCGCACCTCGGCTATATTAAACGTACAGCACTGACAGAATTCAGGGCTCAAAACCGTGGTGGTGTAGGTTCGAAAGGCGGCAATTCCAGAGAAGAAGATTTTATCGAGTATATTTATCCGGCATCGATGCACAACACGATGTTGTTCTTCACACAAAAGGGTAAATGTTTCTGGCTGAAAGTGTACGAAATACCTGAAGGTACAAAAATATCGAAAGGACGTGCAATACAGAACATGCTGAACATTGATCCGGACGATAAGGTAAATGCATTTATTCGCGTCAAAGGACTCAACGATGCCGAGTACATCAATTCGCATTATCTGATTTTCTGTACCAAAAACGGAGTCATCAAAAAAACATCGCTTGAAGCTTATTCACGTCCACGTCAGAATGGAGTAATTGCCATTACAATTCGTGAGGACGATCAGGTAATACAAGTACGCCTGACAGACGGAAACAATGATGTGCTCATGGCTAACCGCAATGGTCGCGCTATCCGTTTCCACGAATCGAAAGTGCGTGAGATGGGTCGTACCGCCACTGGTGTACGCGGCATGTTGCTCGACGAAGATGGACAGGACGAAGTCGTTGGCATGATTTGTGTAAACAAGGATTCAGACGAGACTGTAATGGTAGTTTCGGAACAAGGTTACGGCAAGCGTACTTTGCTTGATGAACGCGACGAAGAAGGCAATATAATGCACGACGAAACAGGCGAGCCAATTGCAGTTTACCGTGTTACGAACCGTGGTGGAAAAGGTGTGAAAACAATGAACATCACCGAAAAAACAGGAAAACTTGTTTCTATCAAAAGTGTTACCGACGAGAATGACCTGATGATTATCAACAAATCAGGAATTACAATTCGTCTGAAAGTTGCCGACATTAGAGTTATGGGACGCGCTACTCAGGGAGTTCGACTAATTAATCTTGAAAAACGAAACGACGAAATAGCCTCGGTTTGCAAAGTACTATCGGAACTTGAAGAAGAAATTGCTGAAACAGAAATTGAAAATCCAGAAACAATTGTCGCTGATGCTGATCTTGATGTTGTAACAGACAACGAATTGGAAGAAACAGCACAAGAATAATAGGGTAAATTGAAACAATCACCTGAGTTGAGTCAATTCAACTCAGGTATTAATAAATAAAAACAGAAACTCAACAAAAACATTATTTGTCATGAAAAAAACTATTTTATCCATGTTTTTGGTTATGTCAGTAACCTTTACATTTGCTCAAAAAGCCAATGTATCCAAAGCCAAAAACAAAGCTCTAATGGAGACCCCGGATTTTGCCGGAGCAAGAGAACTTATTAAGCCTGCTCTTACCGAAGAGACTACAAAAGATCTTGCGAGCACCTGGCACACAGCCGGATTGATTGGTTACAAAGAAAATGAAAATCTTACAAACAAAGCGCTCCTGGGCCAAACAGTTGATCCTGATGTAAAAGGAAAAGCCATTATGGAATCGTATGACTATTTTATTAAAGCTTATGAGCTTGATGGGTTACCTGACGCCAAAGGCAAGGTAAAACCAAAATTTCAGAAAGACATCAAAGCTAAAATTAAAGAGTACTACACAACTCAACAAAATTTGATTGCCTATGGTGCACACCTTTTCGAAAAGAAAAACTACGATGAAACCATCCGCGTTTTCGAAACTTATCTTGGCATTCCAGCTGTGAAAATGATGAACAACGAGTTGAAACCAGATTCTAACTATTACATGATTAAATACTACACTGCCATTGCAGCTACAAATGCCGAAAAGCATGAAAAAGCAATTGCATTGTACGAAGATTTAAGAGATGATGGTTACGAAGAAAGTACTGTTCATCAATTACTTTACGAAGAATATGTAAAAGTAAAAGATACAGTAAACTATGTGAAAGTGCTGAAAGCCGGTTTCGAAAAATTCCCACAGGAAGCATGGTTCTTACAGAATTTGATCAACTATTACATCTTTACAAATCAGTCGAAAGAAGCGCTTATTTATTTGAACAACGCTATCGAACGGGAACCAAACATTGCACAATACTACTATGTAAAAGGCAACCTGACTGAAAGCATGGGTGATCTTGAAGAAGCACGTAAGGCTTTCGACAAATCGCTTGAATTAGATCCTAAATTTGCAGATTCATATGCCGGAATCGGACGTTTGTATTACAACAAAGCTGTGAAAATGGCCGACGCTGCCAACGATATCAAAGATATCAAATTATACAATGCAGCTAAGAAAAATGCAGATGCAGTTTTTGTAGAATCAATTCCTTTCTTTAAAAAAGCAGCCGAAATGAAACCTGAGGAAATGGAGTACAAACGTACACTCAGAACTTTATATTACCGTCTGAAAATGGATAAAGAATTTGATGCCATCGACAAAGAAATGAATCAATAATCAACTCATATTTCTATAAAAAAAGCACGTGCATTGATTTGCACGTGCTTTTTTGTTTTTGCAAACCTTCGTACGCTATTCAATAAAATTATCCTTTCAATTGATTGTAAATCATTTCGTACGTAGGCGTAGATATGCCATGCTTCCTCCCAAGTTCAATCACAATTCGGGTAAGTGTATCCAGTTCGGTATTGCGTCCTGCTTTGAAGTCGCTGTGCATCGATGAGGTAGTACCAAAAGGCAAACGCTCGATGTGACGCACAGTCGTTTCAATAATATCCTGCTCGAATACAACACCTTCGGCAGCGGCTACAGCAGCTACTTCTTTCATAAAGGCCATAGTTATCGGCCTTAGTTTTTCATCAGCAAGCACATCGCGAAAACCCACATTAAAGCATGATGTGAGTGATGCAGTAGTGGATATAAAAATAAATTTTCTCCAGATGACTGATCTTATATTTTTACTCAGATGCGCTTTTATTCCGGCCTCTTTCATTAGCTTCTCCATAAACAGCAATCGTTCGGAACCTGCATTTTGTTCGTATCCGAAAAACAAGTCATGCAGGCCTCCAGAGCTCTCCACAACTCCGGGCTCATTCAATCGACCTACTATATAAACGCAACCCTGCCACACTTCGGTAGATGGCAACAAAGCACGTATTCTTTCGCTGATATCGGCACCGTTAAGAAGCGGGAGAATCACAGTTTCACTTCCTATACAAGGTTTCATTTGTTCTACCGTTTCGTTGAGATCGTAACTTTTTGTACACATAATCAGATAGTCTACCGTTCCGATATTCTCAACATTGTCGGTAGCTAAGGTAGGATGTGCAACAAAGGAACCTGTTTCAGTAATCACCTTCAAGCCCTGCTCCTGTATCTTTTTTAAATGAGCTCCACGCGCTACAAAGTAAACTTCAATATCTTGATTTGCAGCACAATGGGCTGCCATCAGTCCCCCATAGTATCCACCTACTCCGCCGAGTCCTGCAATTACTATCTTTGTCGTCATACTTGATCTTAGTTTTATTTAATTTGCAAAGATACTTTTTTTAAAATAAAGTTCTTTTGTAAAAAAAAGAAAAACCTCAAAAACGCTTAACGCTTCTGAGGTTTTAAAAAAACAACAATCAAATTAAAAAAAAAATCGTTTATCGACCCGACTGAACAATGTGATTTCTCAATTCATTATTAAAACTTTCATTTTCAATCAAGTCCTCCATATTCAGGTGCAAGCGGAATCTCCAGCTGAATTTTGAATTAGAGGGCACATTGATACGCTCATCATGTGGATTTTCGCGACGCACAGCATCCGAAATGCTCAGCAAATCCTGCATTTGGAAAATAGCCCACATAGCAGGCGAATATAAATGCTGCAACAGAATATCCCTGCAAATCCACCAATCGCAGAAATATGGCGCTTCGCCCCAATGTCCGAGCTGCGTATTATAAAAACGTTGCGTAACTCCTCTGTCTTCTTCCCACCAACCTCTTATAGTACTCATATCGTGCGTCGAAGGTGTTACCACCGAAAGATAGGGCGCATCGGCAGGATGGAAAAATTC
>JAYFRI010000064.1:0-7306 GCA_034926015.1 Paludibacter sp.
ATCGATGGTCGATAAAGTGAATGATTTTAAATCATCTTTCCCGCAACTTCCCAACGTGGCTGCCATCTGTGTTTATCCGGCATTGGTGCCTGTTGTAAAAGAGAATATTAAAGAAGATATTGGCATTGCTGCTGTTTCGGCAGGTTTTCCGGCGTCGCAAACATTTATCGAAGTGAAAGTGGCCGAAACGGCTATGGCTGTAATGGAAGGCGCTACCGAAATTGATGTGGTTATTTCTATCGGAAAATTCCTCGAAGGAAATTACGAAGAAGTATTCGAAGAGCTCACGGAGTTAAAAGCCGCCTGTCAGGACGCTCATTTAAAGGTGATTATCGAAAGCGGAGCTTTACAGTCTGTTGCCAATATCAAAAAAGCTTCGCTATTGGCCATGGCTGCCGGTGCTGACTTTATAAAAACGTCGACAGGAAAAATGCCCGTTGCAGCAACTCCCGAAGCCACTTACGTTATGTGTCAGGCCATAAAGGAATGGTATGAAAAAACCGGCGTAAAAGTTTCGTACAAACCGGCTGGTGGCATTGCCACTACCGAAGAAGCAGTGAAACATTATACCCTTGTAAAAGCAATTCTTGGCGAGGAATGGTTGAACAATAAGATGTTTCGCTTCGGAGCAAGCCGATTGGCCAATAACCTGCTCACTTCAATCGAAGGAAAAGAAATTAAGTATTTCTGATAACGCACTACATAAACAAAAGACAGCCGGTGAATTCAAACTCACCGGCTGTCTTGGTTATTCTTTAATTTTTTTGTGATATTTTGAGTTGAGCAGAATAGCATCCCTTCTGCTACAGTCTTAAACCAGAAACTCAGAACCCGAAACCCGAAACTCAGAACTGTTTATATATTTCGTCCCGCAGCAAATTCGGCACACATGATCAGGGCTTCTTTTACATCGCTGTCAGCAAAATTGTTCAGTTCGGCTATGGCTTTGTTTTTATAGGCTTCCATGCACTTGTTGGCATAATCAACTCCGCCATTATTTCGTGCAAATTCCATAATCAGGTTAATGTTGTCGGCACTAAAATCCTTTCTGTCAATCATCGACATGATATCTTCCTTTACAGTTCCTTCAGAATTCTGAAGCGCATAAATAAGAGGTAAGGTAACTTTTCCATCCTGCAGGTCGTTCCCTGTAGGTTTGCCTATTTCTATATCCTGATAATAATCAAAAATATCATCTTTTATCTGAAAGCAGATACCAAGATTTTCTCCAAAGCTTTTCAAATGATTCTTTACTTCAGCACTTGCATTTACCGAAAATGCACCCACTTCGGCGCAAGTTCCAAAAAGTAATGCCGTTTTTTTACGAATCACTTTAAAATAATCGTCTTCCGTTATTTTTGTTTTCTTAGTGTTCGTTAGCTGAATCAGTTCTCCATCCGATAGCTCCATCCCTATATTGGCAACCGCAAATAAAATATCAAGGTTCTTCGTTTTTGTAGCGTTAATAAGTGCGCTTGACAACATGTAGTCGCCCGACAGAACAGCAATTTTGTTCGTCCACCGTGCATTTATCGAGGATCGTCCTCTTCTTTCCATCGTAAAATCAACCACATCGTCGTGAATCAGACTGGCGTTGTGCAAAAGTTCGAGCGATAAGGCGCCGTTGTACGTTGCTTCAGTTACTTCACCACAGAGTTTTGCCGATAGTATTGTGAGTATGGGTCGCAACTGCTTTCCTGAGCCCTGAAGGATATATTCGTTTACGTTCGAAAGTAGTGGATTGTCAGTTTTAAGTGCTTCGGCAAAAATGCTTTTGAAAATGCGCATTTCTGCTGAAATCGGTTGCCTTATTTTGTCAATTAAACTCATGGAGTTATATAAAATATTTTTTTTGGTTGCAAAAGTAATCATTTTTACAAAACAGTTGCATTTTGTGCAACTAATTATAACAAGTAATTGAGCTAAAACACGTGGCTGTACTTTTTTGTTTTGTTAGAAGGCTTTATTAACAAGTCACCATTGTTCACTACGGCCTAAATATTCTAAAAACATCATTCTACTCTCCTTTTCGATTAAAAAATGTATCTTTGTTCTTATAATTTCCTTGTTTTTTTAATTCTCTCAATTCCACTAAAAATGAAAAAACTATTCCTCATAGACGCTTACGCCATTATTTATCGCGCTTACTATGCATTTATCCGTGCTCCACGCGTTAACTCCAAAGGACTCAACACTTCTGCTATTTATGGCTTTGTAAATACGCTCGAGGATGTATTGAAGCGCGAAAAGCCTACGCACATTGCTGTGGCCTTCGACCCAAAAGGAAAAACCTTTCGTCACGAAGCTTACGACCTCTACAAAGCACAACGCGAATCAACTCCCGAAGACATTCGTTTGGCAGTTCCCATTATCAAAAAAATTGTGGAAGCTTATAATATTCCTGTACTCGAAGTGCCTGGCTTCGAAGCTGATGATGTGATCGGGACTATGGCTAAAAAGGCTGAAATTGCCGGTTTTGAAGTATTTATGCTTACGCCCGATAAGGATTACGGGCAATTGGTTTCCAATCATATTTTTATGTATAGGCCTAAGCATACCGGCGGCTTCGAGATTATGGGTCCCGATGAAGTAAAAGCAAAATACGATCTGGACAGTCATGAACAGGTCATTGATTTACTCGGACTTATGGGCGATGCTTCCGATAATATCCCCGGTTGTCCCGGTGTTGGAGAGAAAACGGCTGTTAAGCTTTTAAAAGAATTTGGAAGTATTGATAATCTGCTTCTAAATACCGATCAGCTGAAAGGGGCGCTGAAAACAAAAGTAGAAGCCAACAAGGAACTCATTATTTTTTCGCGATTTTTAGCTACTATCAAAATCGATGTTCCTGTCGATTTTGACGAGAACGCTCTCGAAATTGAGCCTGTAAATGAAGCCGATCTTCAGGCTTTGTTCGATGAATTAGAGTTCAGAACCATGTCGCAGTCGAAGTTCAAAAAGCCTTTTACATCACTGCCACCCGACGAAGCCGTTACGAGCATTCAGTTTGCGCGACCCAAGTCTCCGAAAGGTCAGACATCGCTTTTCGACGCTTTTGATGCAGCGGGTGAACCAAAAAACACTAAGGAAGAAAAACCGAAGGAAGAAAATGTACAGGTACTGGAAGAAGCACCTGAAAATGGTTTATTGACGATCAAAAACGTTTCGCATAAATATCATTTAGTCGATACGAAAGTAAAGCGTGCTGATTTGGTTTCGAAGCTTTTTATGCAAAAATCGGTCTGTTTCGATACCGAGACTACCGGACTGAATGTGTTTACTGCTGATTTAATCGGTTTGTCGTTTTGTTTTTCAAAAGGCGAAGCTTATTATGTTACGCTTCCTGCCGACAAGGACGAAACCAGCGACGTATTGCGGGAATTTAAAGCTTTTTTTCAGAGTGAACACATAGAAAAAATAGGACAAAACATTAAATTCGACCTGCTTATGCTTTCGATGTATGGTATTGAGCTAAGAGGACCGATGTTTGACACTATGATAGCGCATTATTTGGTACAGCCTGAATTGCGACATGGAATGGATTACCTGGCCGAAATTTATCTGCGTTATCGAACAATACATTATGATGATTTGGTGGGTGGCAAAGGTAAAAATCAGATTGACATTCGTTTTGTAGATCTGGATTTGCTGTGCGATTATGCAGCCGAAGACGCCGATATTACTTTTCAGTTAAAAGAAATACTCGAAAAGGAAATTCACCAGAACGGACTTCAGCAGCTGTTTTACGAAATTGAAATGCCATTAATGAAAGTGCTGGCGCGCATGGAGCAAAACGGTGTCCGAATCGATAGTGAAGCGCTGCGACTCAGCTCTGTTGTTCTCACAGGAGAAATGATTGAATTGGAAAAACAAATTCATGAGTTAGCCGGATATGAATTTAATGTGTCATCGCCGGCGCAGGTGGGCGAAATTCTTTTTGATCGATTGAAACTTGACGAAAAAGCGAAAAAAACGAAGACTGGTCAGTATTCAACTTCCGAAGATGTGCTCGAAAAAATCCGTTCGAAACATCCGATTATTGGTAAGATTTTAGAATACAGGGGCTTGAGGAAACTTTTGAGCACCTACATCGATGCCTTACCTCAATTAATTAATCAAAGCACAGGAAAAGTTCATACCTCTTTTAATCAAACTGTTGCTTCTACCGGCAGGCTAAGCTCCACTAATCCTAATTTACAGAATATTCCTATCCGTGATGCCCAGGGCAAGGAAATCAGAAAAGCATTTATTCCGGACGAAGGTTGCGTATTTCTGAGTGCCGACTATTCGCAAATCGAACTCCGCATTATGGCGCATTTGAGTGGAGATGCGAATATGCTTGAAGCTTTCAATAGTGGCCACGACATTCATACAGCAACGGCTGCTAAGATATTCAAGAAACCTATCGAAGAGGTGACATCTGACATGCGTAGGAAGGCTAAAACTGCCAACTTTGGAATCATTTACGGAATTTCAACATTCGGATTGGCCGATCGGCTTTCCATTCCACGAAGTGAAGCTAAAGAGTTGATTGAAGGGTATTTTACAACCTACCCGGATGTAAAACGTTATATGGACGAAGCCATACAGCGCGCTAAAGAAGCTGGATTTGTCGAAACTATTTTCGGTCGTAAGCGCTTTCTTGCCGACATCAATTCACAAAACAGTATCGTGCGTGGTTATGCCGAGCGAAATGCAATCAACGCTCCGATTCAAGGGTCGGCAGCCGATATTATAAAAATTGCTATGGTGAAAATCCAAAGCCGTTTGGACAAAGAGCAACTTCGCACAACGATGACAATGCAGGTGCACGACGAGTTGAATTTTAATGTTCCGGCTTCCGAAATAGAAGTTGCAAAGAAAATAGTGGTTGATGAAATGGAAAGTGCTATAAAACTGCAAGTTCCACTTATTGCCGATTGTGGTGTAGGTGCTAATTGGTTAGAAGCACATTAATTTTGCTGTCTTTCTGAATTTCTATATCTTTTAAATTGGTATGAAGTTTGGTGCATGATAAGAAAAGTGAATTGTCCAAAGTACCAATGCTATACTTTGGACTGATCAACTTAAAAATTGAGTAGTCTGTCCATTTGTTATTATTTGATGTTATTTTTTAGATTTTTAAATCAAAATAGATGTGTCGTTTGGGGCTGATTATTGTTTAGATGTCAAAATGACATAAAATCATAGATTTAATGGCTGAAAATAATTCTGATTAATGTTTATTAACAGCGTAGTTGCAGAAGAATTAATTGCCTTGTTATGTTGTGTTTAGCTTTAAAGTTTGCACCTAATCATTAAGTTGTTTTATAGAATAATTCTAAATTGATTGTATCAATCCTTGTAGTGTTATAGCATTTGAAGACAAAGTAATATATTTGCATAAAATTTCATCTAATACTTTGTTTATAGATTTACCTGAATATGAGAATTAACACGAAAATACGCTATGGATTAAGGACTATGATCGAAATAGCTTCTTCTACGGATGAAAGTGGCGTTTTGCAAAAAGATATTGCTAAGAATCAGAATATCTCTTTGAAATACCTCGATAGCATTATTTCGTCACTTAAACTCAAAGGACTTATTGTTAATTCGAAAGGCAGAGGTAGTGGATACCGCTTGACTCGCTCGTCGAATGAAATAACAATGTACGATATCTACACAGCTTTTGATCAAATTCAGGTAGTAGAATGTATTAATAATAAGGGCTTTTGCGAAAGATCGTTGCACGACTGTAAAGCAAATTATTATTGGATTGAATTTGGTAAAGAATTTACTGACTTACTGACAAAAAAAACACTCGATCAGATTGTTTCTTCCACAACTTTTGTGTGTAAAGAGCCCTGCTTATGAGTTGAATGCACAAAGAAGAAGGTCGAATGTGAACAGCATTTGATTTTTTTTAATTATCAATACTACTAAAACTATAGCATTGGTAATTGGTTCTTGAAGTCTGACATTGTTAATTGAATTGATGCAAATAAAGCAATATTTTTTTTGATATACAATGCTACAAAAACTATAGGATATATAATTACGAATAATAATAAAAATACGAACATGTCAAAACTGAAATTTTCAAACAGATTTTCAATGCTTCTATTAAGCATTTTGTTGGTTTCGGGTTTTCACCTGAATGGTCAGAGCCTGAAAATTGATCCAAAAACATTCAAAATGACAATTAGCGGAACAACTAATGTGCACGACTTTACGAGTAAAGTTACGCAGGTAGCCGGCGAAATTGTACTGAACGGACCTAAACAGGTACAATCGTTGAATGTAACTATTCCGGTAAAATCAATCAAGAGTGGTGAAAAGTTGATGGATAGTAAAACTTATGACACTTTTAACGCCGACAAACATCCTAACATTAACTTTAAGTTGACGGAGGTGTCTTCGCTCAATGTGAATGGAGACAAAATAGATGTTACGCTTACAGGTAATTTAACTATGGCAGGTGTAACCCGTAAGGTAGAGCTGAAATCTACAGGAGTGAACAACAAATCAGGTGCTTATGCATTTAAAGGCAGCATATCGCTCAAGATGTCTGATTTTAAAATGAAACCACCAACCGCTATGATGGGCGTAATGAAAGTGGGCGATAATATTACACTTAAATATGATGCCACTTTTTCAGGTGAACAGCTGACATCTAACTAATTACAAATAACTAGATTTAAATTCACACTTATAAAAACTATTTAATTAAAAAAACAATGAGAAAATCAATTATGATTTTTGGAGCTGCATTTTTGTTGAGCAGCATGTCTTCATTTGCACAATTCCGTTCGGGAGATAAATCAGGTATTAATGTATTTGAGACTCCAAAAACGGATGTTCCTTTTGATGGAGTGAAAGTAAAGATTGGTGGAGGTTTTACTCAGTCTTTCCAGACTTTAGATCATAGCAACACAGCCGATCCTAAAATGGTTGCTGGCGTGGATCAAAATAAATTAATTTCCTTGGTGCCCGGTTTTAATCTGGCAAGTGCTAATCTCGCTCTTAAAACTCAATTGGCCGATGGTATTGCCCTGAACATGGAATTGTATCTGGCTTCGCGTCATCATAACGAAACCTGGGTAAAAGGTGGTTTTATTCAGTTTGATAAAGTGCCGTTTCTTAAATCTGATTTCATTGATAATATAATGAAATACACTACTTTAAAAGTGGGTCAGATGGAGGTTAACTACGGTGATGCACACTTTCGTCGTTCGGATGGTGGAAATTCAATCTACAATCCATTTGTCGAAAATTATATCATCGATGAGTTTGCTACCGAAGTTGGAGCTGAAGTAGATGTTCA
>JAYFRI010000180.1:0-6345 GCA_034926015.1 Paludibacter sp.
TTGTATTTTGATTTTCTTTTAAAAAAAGCTACTTTTGTATTTACATCTATATGAGAATAATTCAAAAACCATGAAAAAGAAAAGAGTTAATCTAAGATCTTTTTTTCAAAAATTGCGTTTTCAATACCGTGTGTCGGTACTGAACGAAAATACGCTGGAAGAATCATGGCATATCCGGTTATCGCGCCTTAGTGTATTGATTTATGCATCATCGCTGATTATAACGACTTTCATTCTTATTACCATCCTGATATTTACCACGCCAATTCGTTTTTATTTGCCCGGATATGGCGAAAGCGGCAACCGTGGAAAAATTATTTCAGAATCAATGTACGTCGATTCGCTGCTTCAGGAAATTGAACTACAAAGCGGATACCTTACTGTATTGAAAAAAGTGATTGAAGGCGAAATAAAACCTGATTCGGTTGCGACGCTCGATTCGGCAGAATTAAAAAAAGTGGCAGTAGAATATCTTGAAAAATCAAAAGCCGAAAAAGAGTTTATAGAGAAATTTGAAAGGGAAGAAAAATATAATTTATCGACCATTCAAAGTGAGACAAATCAAAATATCTATGTGTTTTTCCGCCCAACCAAAGGGGTTATTTCTTCGTCGTTCAACCTGAGCGAAAGGCAATATGGTATCAACATCATCACTTCTCCAAACGAGTCGGTGGTAAGTGTCCTGGCCGGAACGGTTGTGTATGCAGCTTTTACTTTTGATTTTGGCTGGGTAATACAGGTACAACATGAGGACAATTACCTCTCGATTTACAAAAACAACACACGCCTGCTTAAAAAGGCCGGCGATAAGGTAAAAGCAGGCGAAGGAATTGCCGTAACAGGCGAAAAAGCTGAAAGCAAAACAGGTACTCAATTCTATTTTGAACTCTGGAAGCAAGGCAAGCCTGTGAATCCTGAGGATGTGATCATCTTTTAAGCAAAACTTACTCATTAACAAATTGGCAAATTAGTATATTGGCACATTAAATTTATGTCTGAAAATAAAAAACAAATCGCTATTCTGGGTTCCACCGGCTCTATTGGAAGACAGGCACTTGAAGTAATTGCCGATAACAATGAGCTATTCGAAGTATATGCTTTGACAGCCAATAATCAGGTAGATTTACTGATAGAACAAGCACTCAGGTTTCGTCCCGAGATGGTGGTGATTGCTAACGAACAACATTACCTGAAACTGAAAGAGGCGTTGACAGGCCTACCAATAAAGGTTTTTGCAGGAAATGAGTCGGTGGCTCAAATTGCCGAAATGCAACCCATCGACATGGTACTGACCGCTATGGTTGGTTATTCTGGACTGAAACCAACCATCAATGCCATTAAAGCAGGAAAAAAAATAGCGCTAGCCAACAAAGAAACACTTGTAGTGGCCGGCGAACTGATTTGCGACCTTGTAAAACAATATAATTCATCTATTATTCCAGTTGATTCTGAACATTCCGCCATTTTTCAATGTTTGACTGGCGAAGGGAATAATCCGATAGAAAAACTAATACTGACTGCCTCAGGGGGACCATTCAGGACTAAATCAATCGCCGAACTGGAACATGTAACCAGCGCACAGGCATTGAAACACCCGAACTGGGAAATGGGCGCTAAAATTACGATTGATTCGGCCAGCATGATGAACAAAGGGTTCGAAATCATCGAAGCCAAATGGCTTTTCGGAGTTTCACCCGAACAAATTGATGTGGTGGTTCATCCACAGTCCATTATTCATTCGATGGTACAATTTGCCGATGGATCCATAAAAGCGCAACTTGGGTTACCTGACATGAAATTGCCTATTCAATATGCCTTTACATATCCCGACAGGCTGAAAACAAATTTCTCTCGTCTCGATTTTAATATCTGTACGCAGTTTACTTTCGAACAGCCTGATATGGAACGGTTCAGGAATCTGGCATTTGCTTATTATGCTATGGACAGGGGCGGAAATATGCCCTGTATTCTTAATGCAGCCAACGAAATTGTGGTAGCTGAATTTTTAAAAAATAAAATCGGTTTTCTGCAAATGAGCGACATTATCGAAAAAGTAATGGCAAAAGCAGATTTCATTGCCAATCCGGGCTACGAGGACTATGTAAAAACCGACGAAATGGTGAGAGTGCTTACAAAGAATTTTATTCAATGACGAATTGTCAGATAAAACGGAGATTTGTCTTCAACAAAAAATATAAATACAATATCGTTCTCAATTCCTGACTCGTTGTTCGTTCTGCGAACAAACGCACGGTATTTGATGAACTTTTTTAATGAATGATTGGCTTAAAAAAGACAATCGGATAGAAACAGAATTATTTACAAAAAACTCCGTTCAACGAATTTTTACGGAGCAAAATACTATTTATGGAAACCTTTTTAATCAGAGCATTACAATTAATCCTTAGTTTATCAATATTAGTCGTTCTTCACGAATTCGGGCATTTTTTCTTTGCACGTTTATTCAAAGTCCGTGTTGATAAATTTTATATGTTTTTCAACCCTACCATTTCGCTTGTAAGAGCAAAAAAAATCAACGGACAATGGCAGGTGCGCTTTTTTGCGAAAAATGTACCCGCTAACGAACGCCCCAAACGGGATGCCGATGGCGATATTATTGTAGATGCAAAAGGCCGACAGGTTGTTGAACAAATTCCACTTCATGAACTGCCGGAAGGTGACTGGCGCAAATATCCCGAAACCACCGAATGGGGTATCGGCTGGCTTCCGTTGGGTGGGTATTGCAAAATTGCGGGTATGATTGACGAGTCGATGGATGCCTCGCAGATAAACGCAGAACCACAACCATGGGAATACAGATCAAAACCGGTATGGCAAAGGCTTCCCATCATTATCGGCGGTGTATTTGTGAATTTTATTCTGGCCATGGTGATTTATGCTGCTGTTCTTTTCACCTGGGGAAAAGAATACCTGTCTCTCGAAAATGCAAAATACGGTCTTCAATTCTCTAAAACACTTATTGACAATGGATTTAAGAATGGCGACAATATTGTTGCCATCGACGGAAAAACGATAGAACAAACAGCCGATG
The DNA here is from genome assembly GCA_034926015.1 of Paludibacter sp. Lineage (GTDB taxonomy): Bacteria > Bacteroidota > Bacteroidia > Bacteroidales > Paludibacteraceae > Paludibacter. The sequence goes on from JAYFRI010000180.1 coordinate 3,053, forward strand.
TAATTGAAGGAATACTTATCGATTCGAAACGAAATGTTACCGTTGATCGCAATGGTGAGAAGCTGACCATAGCGCTTCCTTCTGATTTTGCTCAAAAAGTATTAGCTGCCGAAGAAACAAGTCTGATATCAATACGTTATCCGTTTGTTGTTGAAGAAGTTTCCGATGGGAGTCCGGCTGCCGATGCTAAACTTCAGAGAGGCGATAGCGTTGTGGCAATAAACGGCAAAAGTGCCACAATTTTTCAGGATGTAGCTGCCGAACTTGAAGTTTCGAGAAACAAACAAATCGATCTTTCTTTTTATCGTGCCGGACAATTAATGCACTCGAAAGTACAGTTGAGTGACGATGGCAAATTGGGTGTAATGATGAAATCTCCATTCGAGTTCCTCACTACAAAGAAAATTGAATACGGATTCTTCGAAGCAATACCGGCAGGAATTACAGTGGGTTGGGAAACACTATCGAGCTATATTAAACAGTTCAAACTCATTTTCTCGAAAGAAGGCGCTAAACAATTAGGTGGATTTGGTAGTATTGGTAAAATGTTCCCAAAAGTATGGGACTGGCAGATTTTTTGGTCGATGACGGCATTGTTATCTATCGTACTGGCATTCATGAACTTTCTTCCTATCCCAGCGCTCGACGGTGGTCACGTCATTTTTCTTGTTTACGAAATGGTTACCAAACGGAAACCAAACGAAAAATTTATGGAATACGCACAAACAGCCGGCATGTTGTTGCTATTTGCCCTGCTGATCTTTGCTAACGGAAATGATATTTTCAAGGCAATATTTAAGTAAAAAAAGAACCCTGAAACGTTTTTAAATAATGAAACCACATATACTGTGTTACCCTAAATGCGGAACATGCCAGAAGGCCGAAAAATGGCTCAAAGCAAACGGAATTGACTACACATATCGTCCGATAAAAGAAGAGAATCCAACAGTGGAAGAACTTACATTGTGGATAGACAGAAGCGGACTCCCGACGAGTAAGTTCTTTAATACGAGCGGATTGTTGTACAAGGAAAACAACATGAAAGACAAAGTAAAAACGATGTCGAAGGAAGAACTTATTAAATCATTGTCGGAAAATGGATTAATGGTAAAAAGACCTATTCTTCTTTTTGGAGAAAAGGTGTTGGTTGGCTTCAAAGAAGAAGAATGGGTAGAATTGCTCTTGAAATAAGAAATTTTAAATTCATGAAAAATAAGCCGTAGAGTTCACTTCTACGGCTTATTTTTTGATAGATTATACCTGCCTTGTTTTCATAACACTTCCTCTTATTGTTTGTTTTTTGAATCTACTCTACACATAACATACTGATATTCATCCACCTTAATTATTAAGATCTTTATTTTTCCGAACTGATTGTCAGCCATGAATAATTATCAATATTCAAAAAATGTCAATTTGTACACAATCACTTATTGCAATTTTAATATATTTGACGTCAGGTACAATAAATTCAACAAAAAATGAAATTCAAAGTAAATTTTCTTACCCTTATTGCAGTTTGTTTAATTTTCGTTGCAGCCAAAAACCGTCCCGTTCATATTTTTATGGCCGGCGACAGCACTATGGCCGATAAGCTGTTTTATAAGAACGTGACAGATTCGATGACCGGTGAAATTTCGCAGGAGATTTTTCTCGAACGCGGTTGGGGACAACTGCTCCCGGAATTTTTCTCAGAGAATGTTATCGTAAAAAACATCGCTCAAAATGGTCGTAGCACCCGACGATTTATCGAAGAAGGTTGGTGGGATAAACTCATCCAAGACGTACAAAAAGCCGATTATGTGGTCATTCAGTTTGCCCACAACGATGGTGCTATTGATAAACCCGACCGCTATACTACTCCCGAAGATTATCGTAAAAATCTGATTCGTTTTATCGACGAGACTAGAGCAAAAGGAGCTAATCCCATTATTTGCACAGCAGTAATGCGTCGCAAATTCGACAGTGCCGGCAAGCTTATCGACACACACGGTGTTTACCCCGTTATTTCGCGTGAAGTAGCCAAAGAAAAAAAAGTACCGATGATAGATATGCAAAAACAAACCACCGAATGGCTTGAGCAGGAAGGCATTGCTAAATCGGCTCAATATTTCCATAAATATGCTCCGGGGATTAGTAAACTTTACCCTAAAGGACTGGATGACAATACTCATTTTAATGAAAAGGGAGCCCGGATTGCAGCAGGTTTCTTTGTCGAAGGGCTAAAAACGCTGAATATTTCAGGTCTGACCAAAAAACTAAAAGAAAACATAAAGCCTTATGTTTCGAAAGTTTGGGTATCGGATCTCGGCAACGGCAGATATAAAAATCCGGTGCTTTATGCCGATTATTCCGACCCTGACGTTTGCCGGGTAGGTAATGATTATTATATGGTGGCCTCATCGTTTGCCAATACGCCCGGGCTGCCTATCCTCCACTCCAACGATCTTGTAAACTGGACGCTCATTTCGTATGCCATCCAAAATTTAACACCTGAATCTATTTTCAAGACCATGCAACATGGCAATGGTGTTTGGGCACCAAGTATTCGTTATCACAACAATGAATTTTACATTTATTATGGCGATCCGGATTTTGGCATTTACATGACCAAAGCAAAAAAAGTTACAGACCACTGGTCGCCACTGACTTTGGTAAAAGCCGGAAAAGGCTTGATTGATGCTTGTCCTTTCTGGGACGAAAATGGTCGGGCTTATGTGGCCCACGGATATGCAGGAAGTCGTGCCGGCATGAAAAGCGTACTTGCCGTATTTGAAATGACTCCCGATGGCAAAACAGCCATTACTGAAAGCCGCCTGGTTTTCGACGGACATCCCCACCACCCTACAGTTGAAGGAGCAAAACTATACAAACGAAATGGCTTTTACTATATTTTTGCTCCGGCAGGTGGTGTAAAACCAGGATGGCAGCTGGCCCTGCGCTCAACAAATATTTATGGTCCTTACGAAGAAAAAATTGTTTTGGCGCAAGGAAAATCGGACATCAACGGGCCACATCAGGGCGCATGGATCGACACACCCGATGGCAAACAGGATTGGTTTATTCATTTTCAGGATGTGTATGCTTACGGTCGGGCTGTACTGTTGCAACCAATGCGTTGGGTGAACGACTGGCCGGTGATGGGCGAAGACAAAGACGATGACGGTTGTGGCACTCCGGTTGAAACATATAAAAAACCTGATGTCGGCAAAAATTATCCCATTGCTACACCTTTAGAAAGCGATGATTTTGATGGACGCACGATAGGTTTACAATGGCAATGGCAGGCCAAT
>JAYFRI010000162.1:0-10208 GCA_034926015.1 Paludibacter sp.
TGAGAAAGGTTCGTAAAGCCGCCAGATGGTGGTTAGCATTGTCGATGCTGATGACAAGTTTTGTATTTACGATATTGGCCGCCGTCATTATCTTTATGATATCTGAGAGTTCGTCCTGAGGCTGGACACGGAGTAAAATATTTTTCAAAGGCAAATAACGGAAAATATTCTGTTCGCCCATTAAATGATAAATGTCGCGTTCCACCGAAAATTCTTCTTCGAAATTTCTCTGATAACTCGCTGTGGAGCTTTCGTAACTTTTTTTATCTTCGTTTCGGAAAGTCGCAGCATACGTTTTGAATTCACCGATGGGGCTCGAACCATTGTCGACGTGATTATTCGTGATGTTTACAAAGCACGAAACATAATTGGGCCCTCCGGCTTTTATGCCACCACCGAATGCCGAACGCTTCATTCCTCCGAAGGGTTGACGGCTCACAATGGCACCGGTAATGCCTCGGTTGATGTAGAGATTGCCAGCTTCGATACTGTTTTTCCAGCGTTTTTGTTCACTTTCGTCAAGGCTTTGAAGTCCTGCCGTAAGTCCGTACTCCGAACTGTTGGCCAGTGCAATGGCATGTTCGAAGTTATCGGCACAAACTACCGAAAGCAGTGGAGCAAACAATTCGTTGGTGAAAGTGTAACTGCCCGGCCGGACTCCCCATTTTACGCAAGGTTTAAGCATAAAATGTTTTTTATCCACGAATTCGGGCTTTACCAACCACCACTCGCCTTCTTCCAAATGATCGATGGCATGCAGCAATTTATCGTTCTTGTTGGTTATCATTGGTCCTACATAATTACCTCCATTCCAAACGCTTCCTGTATGCAAACTGGTGACGGCATCTGTAAGTTTGGTTTTAAAGTCAGGATCGTTATAAACTTCTTTCTCCAAAATCAGCAACGAACAAGCCGAACATTTCTGACCCGCATTACTGAAAGCCGAAGTAATGATGTTTTGTATTGCGTGGTCGCGGTCGGCGGCTGCACTCACTATTATTGCATTTTTGCCACCTGTTTCGGCCGACAACGGACAGGTTGGATTGTTTTCGAGCAGACGGAAGGCCGTATCGGTGCCTCCGGTCAGGATTGTATGCTTGATAGCTGGGTGAGCAGTGAGATAATTTAACGGTTCGCGACCATCGGTACAAACTACCTGCAAAGCATCCTTCGGCACACCGGCTTCCCAGAAGCATTGAGCAAATTCCCATGCTACAGGCATGGCCACAGTAGCAGGTTTCAGAATAACGGTATTCCCACCTGTCAGGGCGGCAGCTACACCACCTACAGGAATTGCTAACGGAAAATTCCAGGGTGGAATTACAAGCACAATCCCTTTCGGAGTGATAGTGATTGTTTCCAATTGATCGAAGGATTCCATGCTTATCGGATAATAACGGCAAAAATCAACTGCTTCAGATACTTCAACATCGCCTTCGGTAAAGGTTTTTCCCGTAATGGCCGACATGCAACCAATCAGATGGCCTCTTCGTTCGCAAAGCAGGTCAGCCGTTTTATGAAGTATGATTTTGCGTTGACTGAGGCTGGTTTTTCTCCAATTTGAAGCATCATTTTCGGCAATGGCAATGATTTCTTTTACCTGATCGATATTTGAGAGGCTTGTTTTGCAAACACAAATTTCCTCTTCCTGACTCCGATCGAGATATAAATATTGTTTTTCGGTGATTATTACCTTATCACCTATCTGAACAGGAATTACATAAGGAGCATCTCCCGCAGATTTCATCCATTCTTTTCGAATATTGTCGGCCCACAAGCGGTTCGGGCGCAGGTCGAAATTAGTATCTGGCTCATTTTGAAACCTATGTAAAGAAGCAGGACCTTGTGATTTTACGCCGGATAGTCTGTTTTGTTTACGGCGAGGCGTTTTGTCAAGTTTATCTTTCAGCGAATAAGCTTCGATAAACTGTTGTTGCAGAAAATCCCATTGTGTGCTGTCCACTTTCAGGTTGAACGAATAACTCAGGAAATTGTCGACACCCGTATTTTCATCGAGTCGGCGTACCAAATAGGAAATGGCATTCAGAAAATGTTCGTCTTTCACTACCGGCGTGTAAAGAATAATCTGTTTTCCAAGTTGACGCATCACACGTGGCAGGTGATTGGCCATTCCTTCGAGCATTTCGAACGTCACAAATTCTTCAACTTTGTTTTTCTGAGCCAGCAGATAAGCATATCCTATGCTGAAAAAGTTATGCGAAGCTACACCCACGTGCAGGGCTTTCGCGTTTTCGGGCAACAAAGCTCTGTCTAATATGTGCAGGTAATTGGCATCAACTTCTACTTTTGTTCCGAAAACAGGAACTTCCCAACCTTTAAGCGATGATACAATGGACTCCATTTGCAGGTTGGCTCCTTTTACAAGGCGCATCTTGAGCGGAGCGCCTCCGGCAGCAAAACGTTCGGTGGCAAATTCAAGCAGTTCGGTCTGAAAGCTCCAGGCATCTGGCAAATAAGCCTGAATAACGATTCCTGCCGAATAATTTTTGAACTGCGGATAGGAGAGTACAGTCTTGAATACATCTAGAGTTAGTTCTGTGTCTTTGTATTCCTCCATGTCGAGGTTCACAAATTTAGCGCTTTTGTTGCCTTTTTCGTCAGTGTAAGGAAAGTCGATGGCTTGTTGATAGATGCGGGCAAGACGCTCGCACAGGTCAATTTTGTTTTGTTCGTAATTGAGGGCGTTGATTTGGGCATAAATCCCCGATATTTTTATCGAAATATAATTGATACGCGGATCCTTAAGCGCTTCAAGGTAATGTTCGTAGCGATGGTTGGCTTCGCCGTCGCCGAGCACTACTTCGCCGAGCAGGTTTACATTCTGACCAATCTGTTGTTCGCGACGGGTATTAAGATGTTTGTTCAGAAACGATGCTTTTTCGTTGATAATGACATTAGAAGTATCGGAACGAAGCCTTTTTTTAAAAACAGGAACAGCAATAAAATCGAACCAATAACCAAAAGCGGTGAATAGTTTTAATAAATAGGCATCGGAAGAACTGAAAAATTGCGGAACTCCATAGCGTTCAATCAATACCTTCATGCGCAGGGCTAACTTTTTATTGTCCCTGATTTGCGAAGATTCGTCCAGCAGTTTCGAAAGCAGCACTTTATCGCCGGGGTTTTGAATCAGAATGGCATACTTTTTTTGTTCTTTGAGTTCGGCAGCAGTGATTTCTTTTTCCGATTTATCCAGAAATTGCTTTCCCCAATCTATGACTTCGTTGGTTGTGATTTTTTCCATATTCTTTTTTAATATTGTTTCTGTGAGAAAATATTTAAAGTGAATTCTTTCGCAAGATAACTGAAAAAAATTGAATTAAATTAGTAATCAGGCAAATAATAATGTGTTAAAACGAATATTTTCTGATTGACATTTTCCTGTTTTTTATTTTTAATAATTGTAAGTTTTTTAATCAATTTACTTATTGATTTTTACATAATGTATGGCCATAAATTGGAAGTGTTTATTGTCTTTGTTTTGTGTGGATAAATATTTAGAAACAAAATTTACAGTCATGGACAAATCAGTGCTTTTTTGTAGGTTCCTGTTTTTTATACTTGCTGTTTCGTTTGACTTTTAAAGTTCGTTCATACAATTCATTTGTTTCCCCAATTTGTATTTTTTGATAAAAAGTTGAATAATTATTTTGTAGTTTAAATAAAAAGTTATTCCTTTGTACAAAATAATACAAGTAGGTAGTATATAATGAAATTATCAAAAACATCTGAATACGCATTACGGATATTGATTTATATGGCGAAAGAGCCAAATCAGTTATATACAGCTAGCCAACTTGTGAAGGAATTGGGCGTTTCGGATAAATACCTGCGCCGTTTGATGACCGATTTGTCGAAAGCAGGATTTATTAAGAGCGTTCAGGGGCGCGACGGTGGTTATACTTTTATGAAAAGCACCAACGAAATATTTCTGTTCGATGTGATTGATTCGGTAGAAGGGATGGGAAAGCTGAATGGTTGTGTGCTTGGATTTGAACATTGTTCTGATATTACTCCTTGCGCAATGCACGATACATGGCAGAACGTTAGGTTGCAATTGAACAAGGTTTTTCGCGAAACAAATCTGTCAGACATGGATTTTGATAAGATATTGAGGTATTGATTTTTTTTACTATAAATACTACAACGTTGTAGTATATTTTTAATTTATAATCAACAAAAAATAAAAAAAATATGGAAGCCATTGCAATGCTGGTAAAGGAGCACGATAGTATTCTGAAAATGATTAAAATAACGCAAACAATTCTGAATACAACCGATGTAAAAACTGTAAAAATCGATCATGTGGACCAAATTATCGACTTCATTATCAATTTCGCTGATAAATATCATCATCTCAAAGAAGAGGATGTGCTGTTTATGGAAATGGAAAAACACGGCATGTCCACCGAAAGTGGTCCCATAGCCGTGATGTTATCCGAACATGATAAAGGCAGGTTTTTTATAAAGCAAGCTCTTGATGCTGTAGGTAGATTAAAATTCGGAGATGACAGGGCCTTTGAAGAACTAAAACTCAATCTTCTGAATTATTGTGTATTACTGACAAATCATATAGCCAAAGAGAACAATATTCTGTACCCAATGGCTCAGCGAATTTTACCATCCAACGTAGTGTTGGCAATGACCGAACAGTTTGAAACAACAAATTCGTCAACTGTAGAAAACGAATATTTTGATAAATATCTGAAACGCGTTGATGAATTGAGTGCTATCTATCTAAATGAATAAAAATGGTATAAAAATGGAAAAGTATAGAAATGTAAAAATAGGCGAAATTGTAACAAATGATTTCAGAGCCGCAGAGATTTTCAAAAACGCAGGCATTGATTTTTGCTGCGGAGGAAACCAACGCCTCGAGCAGGCTTGTAATGAAAAAAATATTGATGCTGCTGAACTCGAAGCCGAGTTGGCTAAGCTTGAAAACACAACGGTGAATGCCCTGCACAATTTTAATGAGTGGAGCCTTGACTTTTTGTCGGACTATATTGTGAATACGCATCACAAAACGGTTCGGAAACTGTTGCCACAGCTGCTGGCATATACTCAAAAAATTGAACAGGTTCATGGTGCGCACCACCCTGAGTTGGTCGAAATTGCCGGTTTGTTTTCGCAAATCAATGATGAATTGTTACAGCATCTCCGAAATGAAGAGGAAGTGTTGTTTCCTGCCATCAAAGAGCTGTTGCGAAGCGATTCAGCAGAGGCCAAAGCAACTGTGATTTCTGAAATTTCAAGAATGACCGGTGAACATGAATTTGCAGGAGGAGCAATGGATAAAATCAATGTGTTGAGCGATAATTATAGTGTGCCCGCTGATGGCTGTAATACTTATCAGGTGGCCTACAAACTGCTGGAGCAATTTGAGGATGATTTACATATCCATGTTCATCTTGAGAATAATATATTGTATCCCAAAGCTTTGCATCTTTCGCATTAAGATGTCTACAATAGGTTAATTGCGAAGTAACTAAATAATTTTAAGAAAATAATCTCCCCGTTTTCTCTCAACAATTTGTAAAACAACTATTTATTCAATAAGAAATGAGTGAACTAATCAATAATTCCCACAGAAGAAAGGAAAAATTAAAAGCACTTTTGCTGAAAATTCATCATGGCGGATCGGAAGAATCGGTTCGGAATGAGCTACTGCTTTCGCTAAGTCAAATCCCTTATGGCGAAGTGGTAGAGGTAGAGCAAGAACTGATAGCAGAAGGATTGCCTGAAGAGGAGATACTCGATTTGTGCGACGCTCATTCGGCGGTGCTCGAAGGACGTGTGGATCTTTCGGCCTTGAAACCGGTAGCCGATGGTCATCCGGTAGATGTTTTCAGAAAAGAAAATGAGGAGATAAGAAAACTTACAAATGCGATTTTTGCGTTGATTTCAGAAATAAATCGTGAAACAGAAGCAGATATCAGTGATAAAATAACTAAACTGAGAGGCCTTTTCAATACGCTTTTCGATGTGGATAAACATTATCAGCGCAAAGAGTACCTGCTGTTTCCATACCTCGAAAAAGCGGGTATTACAGGACCGCCCAAAGTGATGTGGGGCAAACACGACGAAATACGTGATTTGATAAAAGGAAGCATTGAAGTGTTGCAAACTACAGAAATGACGAATGAGGAATTTGGAGCAGTTGCTGAGATTGTGCTCACAATAGCCGCCACTGCTGCAAAAGAAATGATTACCAAAGAGGAAGAGATTCTTTTTCCGATGTCGTTGGATGTACTTACCGAAGCCGACTGGTACGAAATAAGTAAACAGTCGCTCGAAATTGGTTATTGCCTGTACGATCCGCAAGTGGACTGGAAACCCGAATGGGCCGAAGAGCAATCCATCAACGCATCGCAGAAGAGTGGGAGCCATGTTCAATTGCCAAGTGGAAGTTTCTCGGCGGAGGAAATTATGGCCATTTTGAATACTTTACCTGTGGATATTACTTTTGTGGACAAAGATGATAAGGTGAAATATTTTTCGCAAAGTGCCGAACGTATCTTTCAGCGCAACAGGGCTATACTTAATCGCGATGTGCGTCATTGTCATCCACCTGCAAGTGCTCATATTGTAGATAAAATAATCGACGATTTCAAAAGCGGACGTCAGAGTCGCGCACCGTTCTGGATCAATATGGGTCCAAAAATGATTCATATAGAGTATTTTGCCTTGCGAAACGATAAAGGAGAATATCTTGGTACACTTGAAGTGTCGCACAATGTTACTCCTTATCGTGAATTGGAAGGCGAACAGAGAATTCTATCGTACAAGTAAATTAAGCTTATAAATTCACTATAATGAAAAAAGAAGAATTAATTATCACTCCCAAAACTAAAGTCCTGGACATTATTGAGGCCTATCCTGTATTAGAGGATGTACTTATAAGCTATGTTCCTGCTTTCGAAAAGCTTAAAAATCCACTCTTGCGTCGCACAGTGGGGACGGTGGCAACATTGCAACAAGCTGCATTGATAGGCAATGTGAGTGTAGGAGACCTTGTGAATTATTTGCGCGAGAAAATAGGTCAGAATGAAGTGGAAATTCAGTTCGAAGAACATCAGTACAATTATAAACAGCCCGACTGGTTCGATACCGGTAATGTAATCCTTAGTTTTGATGTGAGAGGTATGTTAGCCAACGGAGAGCACCCGGTGGCACAGGTTATGGAGGATTTGAAAAAACTGAAAGATAATCAAATCTATCTGCTTATTGCTCCGTTTCTTCCTGTTCCGCTCATCGATAAAGCGACTGGTCTTGACTTTATCCATTGGATTAAAAAGGAGAATGAAGCCTTGTTCTATATCTATTTTGTAAAAAAATAAATTTTTAGAATCGTTTGCCAACAGAAAAAGGAATTAATATGCATTAATTCCTTTTCTGTTGAAATGTAATCTTCTTTTTATTAGATGTTTAATTTGTTATTCTTAGGCTGCTTCGTTATAACTTATCATCCAGTTTATACCGAACTTATCAGTCAGCATTCCAAAATAATCGCCCCAGAAAGTGTTTTCGAGCGGCATTGTAATGAGCCCTCCCTCGGCTAAGGCATTAAAAAGCTGATCTGCTTCATTTTTGCTGTCGGCTGTGATTGAAACAGAAAAGTTATTTCCCTGTACAAAGGAAGAAGCCCACTCGCTACCGATGTCGCTACCCATTAATGTCGAAGTTCCTATCGGTAAACCGACATGCATTATTTTATTTTTATCCGCGTCGTTTACTTTATTAAGTTCATCTTCGGGTATTTCGCCAAAGCGACCGATGTATGAAAACTCAGTACCGAATACAGATTTGTAAAAGCTGAATGCTTCTTCGCAGTTACCATTAAAATTTAAATAGATATTCGTTGTTGCCATTTTTTGATTGTTTTGAGGGTTATTTTTTTGATATCGAAATTTTTTAGCTGTTCACTATTTTTTAGTTCTTCCTGAGTTGCAAAAGTTACTTTATTGTTTTCCATATTTGTTTTCAAGAAAATCAATTGTTGCTCTCATAAGATTGCACAGCGTATCCTGATTGATGTCGGAAAGTTTATGAATGTAAATACAAGCTTTTCCCATTTTAAATTTACCTAAATCGCGTAGCAGATATTCGTGTTCAGCATTTCCCGTATAAACATAAAGCGAAATGGCAGCTTTTCGGGGTGAAAAACCAACAAGTGGCCAATCTCCCTGCTGACTGCTTTTTTCCGATTTGTAATGATAGCTACCGAACCCGATCATGGATGCGCCCCACATTTTAGGTGCGTAGCCAGTGAAATCCTGCATTAGTTTCAATAGCTCGAAACTGTCATTGCGCTTTTGTTCAGTTGCTACAAATGAATTGATAAATGCTATGACATCAGCATCTGTTTGTTTTGTTTTTAACTCAGCCATATATTCAGAGGAGTGAGGTGAGAATTGTTAAATTTTCTATTAAAAGTTATATTCAGCTATTTTAGTGTGACTTTGAAAGTTGTTTTATTTCTGTTTATCGTGCTTTACCCATATCAGGTTGCCGGTATTATATCCAACTTCTTCGGCAATTTTTAAATACTTATTTTTCACCTCAGCCGGTATTGTTGTCTCGCGGGATAGTACCCACAGGTATTTAAGACTTTCTCCTGCTATCAGCACATATTTATAGGCATCGTCGATGGCAATTACATTGTAGCCTGAATAAAACGGACCAAAAAAGGATACTTTGAGCATGGCAATGTTTTCATCTCCAACAAATTTTGCTTTGCCAATTGCCTGGTTCCATTTTCCTTTTTTTGTATTATATCCCTGATTATTAACTTTTATAGTGCCATTTTCGTTCAAAGAGTATTCGGCTGTTGTGTTATCCAAATCCCTTTCATATTTAAAGTCTAATCTGGCAATTTCGTACCATTTTCCGAGATATTTTGTCTTGTCAAAAGCTGTAACGGCAACAGCACCATCGGGTATTGTGGCACAAGCGCTTAATAATAACATAATAATACTTATGAAGAGTGAGTTAAAAATTTTTGTTGCTTTCATTGTTTTAGCAAATTGGGTTATTAGTTTTGTTCAGTATTTTACCACCATGCAGCTGATTTCTTTGGACGACAACTACATAGCGATATCCGTTCCTTCTTTGTCCAGCCAGTTGTTTACAAGACCTCCACCTGAATATATAACAATACCGATATGTTTGTTGTTTGAAGCAGATGCAGAATATAGTATAAAAGCAGGTGTTGAAATATCGCTTATTGCTCTGTTTGAATCAGATAAAGTATACTGGCTATATTCGTGATTTCGTTGCCACAATGATGAAAAAAAGACGCAAGTTGAGTTACTTGCGTCCTTTACTCTCAAAATATATTTTTAGTGAGCTTTAAAATTCCATTTGGAATTATCACTGTTCATATCAAACTTACCAAGCGTAGGAGTGCTATCACCTGAAGAGATAAGAGCATATTTTTCATTGGAATTAGGAACAATCTTAGGCATAATTCTGTATGTACCATCAGTCAATTGCTCAATTTTCCACAACTGTTCAGGAGCACCTGTAAAAGCAGGAACGGTTTTCACTTCAGCATCGGCAGTTGCAGCTAATGCTCTGTCAGTTCCGGCAATAACGATTTTGTAATAAGGAGCTCCAAGGTATCCACCTGCATTAGGAACAGCAGTGATAGTCCATTTCTGGTGTGGACTGAACAAGAAATCTCCAATTCTTACACCTATTTCGCCTGTTGGCCATGTATTGATAACATCCGATAATTCCTGAGATGGAACCGGTTTAACCGGCTCATCGCTGTTGCGGTTACCAAATCCGCGCATACCGCCAGCCATACGAACAAAGTCCACAATGAGCTCAAGCGCATATCCTCTTCTTTCCGATTCAATTTCATAAGTTCCTTCCTTGAAATTATCTCCGGCTACCGGCCAATCGTTTTTCCAAAGCAATGGGCGAATAGCTAAAACGCTACGTCCGCTCTGATCTAAATCAGCTTCGTAATGGCACGACATTCTTTCAACACCATCTTCAAGAATAGTACGTCCGAAGTGTCCTGGGCCTGTAACTCTGCCACCGGCAGCTACTACCATTTTACCACCACCTTCGAGCATATCTCTGCCCATATTATCCAGATAAGGACCTGTTACTTTTCTGGAACGACCTACTACAATATTATAAGTAGAGTTGGCCCCGTCGCAACAAGTTCCGTGAGT
>JAYFRI010000144.1:0-12424 GCA_034926015.1 Paludibacter sp.
GTTACCCTTTCAGACGCTCTTGTTACCATTTCAGACGCTCCAGTTACCCTTTCAGACTCAAAACTCAAAACTCGAAACTCGAAACTCGAAACAGTGAGGACACAAGGATAAACTGAGCAAGGACAAAAAAAACTCCCATACCAATGTAGGTATGGGAGTAATTAATTATCAAGTTATTTCAGTGAAAATATGTTTATTTTCCTGACAGCCCTTTTGCAAATCCTGCATATGCATGTTTACGTTTGAAGTCAAGACCCCAAAGTCCGATAGGTTCTCCGGCTCTCCACGATGATTCGTTAGGACTATCTGTTACGGCCCATTGAGTAATACCATATCTTTGCGCAGCCGGGATCAATTCAAAATAAGCCTTCACTATTTGTTGATAGAAATCGGCCATTTGTTGTAATTGCTCGTTGGTAACCTCACTTGTTTTCAGGCTTGCTGCACTTCCGGCTGGCTTAATTCCCATATCCAATTCAGATACTTTAATAAGCTTACCTGTAGCTGCCAGATTAGTGAACATTGCTCTGATACCGTCCATTGTCGTTTCGCCTAAAGTAACGTGCATCTGTGTACCGATACCATCTACAGTAACACCCTTACTTTCGATATATTTAACGTACTCGATAAGTCCCAGACATTTTTTCTGATCAGCGTTTTCAAGTCCATAATCGTTCACAAACAATTTATCGGTAGCGTTACCATACTTACGTGCAAGCTGGATAGCTCTTACAGCATAGTCTTTGCCCAGATAATCCTGCCAGTAGAACTCATCAGCGGCAAGTGTTTTACCCAAACCGGTTTTAAGTTTCGAAGGATCCGGCCAATCAGACATCGGTTCGTTGACTACATCCCATGCTTTTACATAATCTTTACTTGCACCAAGCATAGCTGCAATCCATGTATCGAGCGCCTTATCGATGATTACTCTCTTTTCCTCAGCTGTTTTTTCAACTGTACCACCGGATGGTTTTTCGTTGAAGAACTCTACTTTTACATTATCGAAATAATAACTTGTAGCATTCTTACCAAGGTTGAAAGCAATTGTATTACAACCTGCCTGATCGCCTGAAATAGTTATCTCTTTTGTATAAGTCACCCATGTTGGTGTAGAGCTTAATGTACCAAAGAAATCCCAATGTTTATACGAACCGGGAGCTGTATGCGCCTGAGTTGGATACGAAGCATTGGCATCCGATTTGATATCCATTTTAAATCTCCATTTCTGACCAGCCACTGTTTTTATCGGGAAAGTTACAAATAACTGACAATCCCAATCATTCGTCCGAATACTTGCATTCGTAATTTTCAACGCTCTACCTACACCATCTTTTCCCTGTCCAACGGCAGTGAAAGATGTTTGGGCATTTGAGTTGTACGAATAGTTCGCTGCATTTGCTGTTTCAAAAGTTTGTTCTGTAACCACATCCCATCTTGGGTCTCCAGCTCCGGGCACAATTGTAGGAGCAATGATACTATTCAGATATTTTGCATTTTGATTTGCATGCCAGGCCAAAGTGTGTCCGTATACCGAAACACCTACATTTTTTGTATTTACTAAAAATGTGGTCACATTCGATAAATTTATTTCACCTTCATCGTTTACAACTGCACCATGTTTCATTTCGTAGCCGGCTGTTACCTCGTCAAAATTCGACTGAATCAATCTGCTCATAACACCACTTGTATTAAAATCAGTGATCGACACGCCAGCCCCTAGTTTAAAATTAGGGTTGGCAGTTCTGTCGACATATGATTTTAAGGTATCATATTCATTCAGATATTCCATTTGAGCAATGCTCTGAGGTTTTTCCACAGAATATTCGAGCTTGCTATCGTCCGCACAGGAAATAAAAAATACTGAAGCAGAGGCAAATAGTAAGAATTTATATCTATTTTTCATTTTCATCATAATTTTTTAAATTTATTGAATATACGAAGGTGAAAAAGTTCCCATTTTAACACCTCTATCGCGAACAACAAGTGTATCTTTTGTTACGTACTTTTTACCTCCAGCCAGATCAACTGTGTAGTCGAGATAAAGCGCATTTCTGTCTTTGTTTCCCCAACTTTTTTTCTCTCCATTTTTAACAAAGGCTCCATTACCTGTAGCAGTGAATCCATTGGTTATAGAAGAAACTGTGCATTTGCCCTGATTATCGAAACTCAGGAGTAAAGTACATGTTGTGTTAGTTCCGTTTACACTTAAAGTTACAGGGTATTCAACTGATGTCAGAGATGCTGATTTAAGACTTGTAATTTCATCTTTTTCAACAAATTCTTTGTGTCTAACATTTGTAGTTGTTGTTCCACCATCCGTAATTACGTCTTTACCACGACGTAAATAGTTGGCATGCCATTGATTGATATACTTTACGCAATAAAGTGTATAATCTTTAGGCAAAACATCCCAATAAGCAGAATTTGTTCTTTGAGCATTTGCAATTTTAGGAATACCCGAGAGAATTGAATCTGCATTTGTAACTTTAGTCATTCTTAAAGGAATCACATAAGTGTTTGTCAGCGCTTTAGGATCTGCAAAAAATGCATCGGTAAGTTGTACATCTACAGCTCCCATTATACTTTTGTTCAGTGTAATTTTACTTCCACCCAAAGTATAATAGTTGGAAGGAAGTGGTACTACGTTCGATCCGTTAGGGAAAAATAAATTTGTACAAAGCGCATTGTCAACAACAAAGTCGATGTCAATTACTTTTTTGTTCTTATATACTCCCCCCATAGCTGCATAAATTTTTAATTTATGTTCGTTATCAAGGCTTGTATCGTATACATCGTCGCCCAGCACAATTGTGCGTACCGGAGTTTGATAAGCAAAATACACTGCACTGTATTCATAATCAGGGAACTCAACGTCCTGATTATGACATGAATTTAGTGTCAGCAGTGAAAATCCAGCACATAGTATAGATAGAAATTTTATCTGTTTCATGTTTAAAATATTATTTAAATTATTAATCAGGCAAAAAAATTACCAACCTGCATTTTGCTCTAGTAAATTCCATTTCTGAATTTCTCCATAAGGAATCGGACCGTAATACATGTAGTTTTTATAATCGCGAATTTCAACATCTATAGGCGTAAAGCTTAATGATCCATCGGAAAGCTTATCAATCTTCATACCTTTTGTAGTTGCATTCAAGTCTGCCTTCCAGCGACGCAAATCCCAGAATCTCTTGTTCTCGAAACTCAATTCAATGCGACGCTCATTTCTGATCAATTCACGCATTTTGTCTTTATCGTTTTTAACGCTTTCGAGATAAGCATCTCCACCTGTGATTCCTGCTCTTACGCGAATGGCTTTGATTACATCATAAGCGCTGTAAGCATGGCTTCCTGTTCCTAACGGACCCCAGGCTTCGTTTGCTGCTTCGGCGTAATTAAGGAAGATCTCAGTGTAACGAATACGTGCAGTATAGTGTTTCTGTTCGGTGTTATACTGTGGATCAGGGTTACAATCCGGACGCATAAGTTTCAACAAATAATAGCCGGTTCTTGTTGACAATCCGCTTTCTTTGTTCAATCCATCCTTATTTGTTCCATAAGTACCAGTAGTGATAACAGTACTGCTTGGACCTTGTTTTCCACCATTAATTAAAATGTATTTGCTTAAACGTGGATCGCGGTTTGCATAAGGATTAGTAGCACTGTATCCGCTTGCAGGATCCGAAATCGGATAACCGTTAATAGCCGGAAAAGCATCTACTATATTTTGAGTCGGATTAACACGTCCACTACCGTAAAGCGATGGAGGGAAATTACTCTTTTCCAATGAATTGCTCTGACCTACATCACCTCTCCAGATAATTTCAGCAGGATTTGCTCCTGAAGACAGGTTTGCAATTTCAGTAGTATTTGCATACCATGTTCCACCACTTGCCGACAAACCACTAACGCCACCGATTCTATCGAGAACTGTTGCCGCATTATCAGCAGCATTCACCCATGTCACAGTAGTACCAGCGCTATAGGCAGGACTTGCAGCTAATAAAGCAACCTGTGCTTTAATGGCTTCAACGATACGGGCAGTAACACGTCCTCTCATTATATTTCCGTTTACTCTGTTATAATCACCGGCATTAGTAACACCCAAAGTTACATATTTTTCAGGGATACTGGTTTCGGTTATATCACCATAGTCTAATGGAAGTAGTCCAAGCGCTGTGTTTGCATCGTTCATAATCTGATCAACACATTCCTGAAACGTATTTCTCGGTTGATTAAAGTTAGAAGTTGCACTTTCGGGCGTGTTTACAATAGGCACACCTAACAAACGTCCATCGGCAGTCCAGCCGCCATGAGCCATAATAAGATGATACATTTGAAGAGCACGCAGCGCAAAAGCTTCACCTTTTAATCTGTCGTTATACATTGTACGGATTTTTTCGTCCTTCGACCATACAACTTTATCAACATTTTCGATGAAAATATTTAAATACTGAATTGCGTTTTTGCGAGCCTGCCATTGCGACATAGGATCACTACTTGCAGTCCACGAACCGGTAGCCATTCGCAAATAGTTATTCGCATTGTCATTTGAAACTGCATCATCTGTTGCCACATCCGTATCAGGATTTGATGAATATGGTAGAAGAATATATGCATTTGCTAATATCCCTTGCGCATAGGTTGGTTCTGCATACATTGCCTCAATCGAACGAATATTTTCTATCTCCGGAGTGAACATATCTTCGCAAGAAGCCAGGAATGGGATAAGGATTAAAAATTTTATTATTTTTTTCATAACTTTCTACTATTTTATTAGAATACTACTTTTACACCCACATTATAGAATCTGGCCTGAGGTGCCGATGTTGTATTTAACTCCAACACTTCGCGTTGCTTCGAAACGGTTAACAGGTTTGATCCACTGATGTATGCCGAAACTTCTTTAAGAATTCCGTTTTCAAGCACCGACTTAGGAAGATCGTAACTTATCTGCACTTTAGCCAGGTTAAAACGATCTGTTTTGTAAAGCCAGAAATCTGAATTTCTAAAGTTGTTAGCACCTGTAAGCGTTGTCAAACGAGGGTATGTTGCTGTTTCTTTCGTAGCTTCAGTCCAACGTCCACGTACATTTTCAGAATATTTTCCGTTTCCGTATACCCAATAGTACGTACTGTTTTTCATAGCTACAGCTCCGTATCCACCGGTTCCTAATGCAAAGAAAGTAAAGCCTTTGTACTTGGCAGTGAGGTTAACACCTAAGGTTAACGGAGCTCCATACCAGCCTCCACGACCTAAGTATACTTCATCTTTTTCGTCAATTACATTGTCGTTATTCTGATCAACATATTTCAAATCACCGGGTTTAATAATACCTCCAAATTTTTGAGCAGGAGAATTGGATACATCCTGAGCATCTGCAAAGAAGCCAAGCGTCTGCAATCCCCATACACCATCAATTTGTTTGCCGGTACGATTTTGATAATCGTATTGATAATTTTCATCGCGTTTGGTTGCTTCACTGCTATAATAAGTAGCTGCTACACCTAAGTTGAAGTCAACAGCCCCGATGCGTTTTTTTAAATTCACATTCACATCAAATCCTGTACGCTTGTTGTTGTTAAAGTTAGCATACGGTATAAAAGATGCTTCAGGGTAATAAGTTGAGAAATAACTTGGATAAATTGTAGCTGGTCTGATGATCAAACCTTCCATAGAGTTAATGAAGAAAGATGCATTCGCTGATACAGTGTTTTTGAACAATGATGTACTTGCATTTACCGAGAATTCTTTTCTTTTAATAAATGTAAGGTCTTTGTTAGCACCACGTACCGAGTTAGTCGAACGCTCTGAAGCTCCATCGTACCAACCCCACCATGCACCTCCTGCCTGATTGTAATTAGATTCGTACATATAGTAGTTTGAAATATCCATGTCGGTATTCAAAATACTTCCGGATGCGCTAAGCGTTAATTCATCTACATCAGAAGCGTTGGCAAGGAAATTTTCATTTTTAAGTTTCCAACCCAAAGTAGCTGAAGGAGAAAAAGCATTGCGATTACCTTCGGCCAATCTGGCTGAATGCACTTCGGAAGCTCCTAAATCAACGAAGTACTTGTTAGCATAATTGTAGTTTACCATCAAACCTAAATTTGCATTTGTAATTCTATGGTATACTTCTGACTCAGTACGCTGATAACCTGCACCAACCAATACAGCTGAGATGTTATGAACATCATTAATGGTAGTGTTGTAATTAAACTGACCAGAAAATGCAATCGTTTGACGATCGGTACTGCCAGAAATATTTTGTACTCCCGATTTCTTATCAACTCCAAATTTTTCCAATTGAGAAATTACATCAGCCCCATTGTAGTTCGACCATGAAGGAACAAATACGCTGTAGGTATTATCGAATGATGTATTGTATGTAGTGGCGTAATCCACAGCAAACATTGTGTTAAAAGTAAGTCCCTGTAACACTTTTCTCAAATCAAAATCAATTTTAGTATCGAACTGAAACTGACGGCTCGTGTACTTGCTATATCCTGCAGCATAATAATCAGCAAAGATATTTGTCAAATCCTGTTGAGTACCTCCAAGAAAATATTTACCATCAATGATATTAAGTGTATTATTGACCATCGTCAATGAATTAATATCATTTGATTCGATAAAACTTATTGGTACAAGCGGACTGATACGATTTGGGCGTAAGGTAGAAGCAGCTGCCCAATAATCTCCTTTTGCATTGCGGGCATTATAGAAAGTTGCATTTGCATCTACACTTGCTTTAATAAATGGATTAACATTTATATCAATATTACCTCTTACATTCAAACGATTCAGATTGTTATCTTTCGCTTGTCCGAATTTAAAATAATCCTCCTGATTATAGTAACTTACATTTGTGTAAAACTGTGCTCTGTCATTACCACCCGAAATTTCGGCAGTTACATCAGAACGATTGAGACTTTTTCTCAAATAGTCAGAAGAATAGAAATCCAAATCAGGATAACGATAAGGATTTAATCCTGTACTGTGGTTATAAATAGCCTCATCCGAATAAGATGTACTAGGTCCGGCAAGTCCGTCATTAGTGAGCGCTTCGTTATAAAGTGTCATATATTCGGCCGAGCCTAAATATTTAGGATAGCTTTTTGCTACATTATAACCGGTGTTTGCACGAACACTTACAACACGGTCGCCAATACGGCCTCTTTTTGTAGTGATCGAAACAACCCCTTTAGCCCCTCTGCTGCCGTATAAAACAACAGCTGATGCACTTTTAAGGAATGTAATCTTATCAATTTCAGTTGGCAAAACGTTATTGGCATCGCGTGGTACTCCATCTATCAAAACCAGATAGTCATCCATGCCCCATAACGAATTTCCATTCCAACCACCAACATATCCCTGCATATTGTCCATGCTATAGGTGTTGTAGTTCTTTTTAAGCAAGTCTTCTACATCTACTACTGAAACGCCCCCCATTATGTTACTTTGCAAAACATTTCGATATGCAACCTGCACCAATGGGTCTGTCTTTTTCAGAGAATCAGTTATACTATCTGATGATTTTTTCGCTCCAATTGTTTGCAACGAAGAGAAAGCAATCATCATACATAAAATGAATCTTATATTTGTTTTTTTCATTGTTTATTCATTTGTAATTAAACATTATTTCTCTATTTAAATTACCAACCAGGATTTTGACCAAACTCTGGATACATCGAAATATCTTTGATTTTTAGAGGGAACCAATAGTGCTTTGTTCCGAACAAACGGGTTACAATAACCTTTTCTCTTAAGTTCGCAACACGTGCATTACGTGGATCGTTAGTTTTGAAAAAGTTAGCATTTTCAACCCTATCGAACTCATGAGATGTTTTTACATTGTATGGATATTCTGTCAACAACAACCATCTTTGTAGGTCATTGAAACGGAAACCTTCGAATGACAATTCAACAGCACGTTCTCTTCTCACTTCATCAATAAATTTAGTTCTTTCAGCTGTATATTTTGCATTTACGTGACCTGCAGACACCCTGTCTCTTAAGGTATTGATCGCAGCTTCGGCTGTTTTGGCAAAATTTGTCGATTTAGCGCTTGCTCCACCTACTGCAGCACATGCTTCGGCATACATCAAGTAGATATCACCCAAACGCATGTAGGGCAAATAAGTATGTAAGTTACCACTCCAGTTGTACAATCCATCGTATTTGTTAGCTGTGTGAGGAACAAGTTTCTGAATAAAGTAACCTGTTTTACTTGCACTGGCTTCCGATCTCAAAGCACCTCCGGTATAGAGTGCACAATAACGAAGATATTCCATATCAGCAGGCATAGTTGAATTTACATATTTGAATCCATCAAATACTATATCGTGATAAAAACGTGGATCACGGTTTTTAAACGGATAGTTAGGATCAAAACCTGATTGTGGATCATTCAGTGGAAGACCATTGGCCATACCGTAGAAATTCACATAATTTGCTGTTGGTTGGTGAATAATGTTATCATGTTCAACAAGACCCTGCACCTTTGGACCAAAAGTTTTGGTAGTGTTCCAGTTACTTCCGTTATAGTCGGTAGATGGACCTCTGAAAATAGCTTCAACAGAACCCGGCATTAACCAGTTTTGACCTGTAGTATAGAAAAGATCGGCAAAACGGGTAGTAGCTCCATCAGCTTTAACATGGTTATAAATGTCTTTGTATTTATATTCAGCCAAAGCATATTGTGTCTGACCACCTTCTACTAAGCTTAACAATTCTCCAAAAGCTTCAGCAGCTTTAGCACAATATGTTGCATCGTAATCGTAAGTTTTTGCTCCACCAGTTTGAGCTCCATTCTTCATCAAAGGACTACCAGCCCAAAGATAATTCTTACCAAGATATCCCAATGCCATAATCTTATTAATACGCAATTGGTTTTTACCTTTCGTGTTAGCTCCTACTTTTGTATTATCCCAGTTGATCGGTAATAAGTCTGCTGCTTTTTTAAAATCAGCACCAGCCTTATCGGCACATTCAGCATAAGACAAACGTGGAAGTGTTAGTTTTTCATTTGCTGACAACACCTTATCAATATATGGAAGTCCTCCAAAATACTGCATAAGTTCAAAGTGCCACCACGCTCTGAAGAAATACAACTGACCAGCGATAAGGTCTTTTTCTTCCTGAGTTGCTTCAGTTAATTTATCAAGATTTTCTAATCCCATATTTGCTTTTCGGATACAATACCATGCATGTGGCCACAAAGCGTGATCAAACTTATTAGTAGATGTAGGATTAACACTTGCTTTATCAAGCCAAACACCAGTACCATTTTGCCATGCCCAGAAGTTTCCAAGGTCCACCTGATTGGTCATATGCCAGCTTCCTTCAAGATTAAAAACTTCATCGTCGCCCCAGTTCCATGAAGTTGTCCAGTAGTTTTTTTCTTTATCAGGAATACAATTGTAGATTTCTTCGACAAAGCCCTGAAAATTGGTAAAATTCTTAAATGCTTCTACTTCAGAGATAGTTGAGTCTGCTTCTTTGTCCAAATACGATTCGCAAGCAACAAGACCAAAAATCATGAAGAGAATTCCTCCGCCCAATATTAGCTTCTTATATATTTTTTTCATTTCGTTCAAAAATTATAATGTTAATTTTAGACCTAAATTAAAACGTCTCATGGTTGGGTAAGCTCCCTGTCCGCCTGAACCGGCAAAGTTAGACTCACGGTCATCGGGCATCACCGACCAAACCCATAGATTGTTACCATTTAGGAATATTCTGAGATTATTCAACCCAACACTTTTCACCCAACCACCATTAAAGGTATATGCAACTTCAGCATTTTTTAGGCGAACATAAGAGCCATCGAACATATACTGAGTACCATCATTATAAGTTGGAGTAGATGTCCATCTCGGAGTGGTAATTTCGGCATTGTTGTGATCATTAGCCCACCATGTAACAAGATCATAAACTGTATTCAGTTTACTACCAAAGCTTGTAAGATTAACTACACGTGTTACATTATTAACACCGTAGAACTGTACAAATGCACTGAATCCTTTCCATTCAAAACCTAAAGTAGCATTGTAGGTGTTTTCAGGACTTCCCGAATAACCATAAGGCACATTATCTTTACTGTCGATTACTCCATCAGCGTTAAAGTCAATCACATAATAATCACCCGGAAGTTTGTGAAGGTCAGTTTTGTCATGTACTGTACTGGCATAAATTTCATCGTAGTTGTTTACAAAACCTGCATCAACATAGGCTCTGTTCTGATCAATACTAAAGCCTGCTGCTTTTTGATAAGCTGCATACAAAGCAGGATCGTCTTTTTCGAGAATTGTATTTTTAGCATGAGTCATACTAAAGTTACCCCATAAACGCATTTTGTTAGCGAGCACTTTATTCACACGCAATTCCAGTTCGTAACCATCTGTTTTTACTTTACCTAAGTTAGCAGTAGCAGGTGTAGCTCCGTAATAAGGAGGAACCGTACGTGTTGCTCCATTCACAAGAATATCTCGACGATTGTCTCTGAATATTTCCACACTACCAGCAAACAATCCACCAAGGAACGAATAATCTATACCAAGGTTAGATTTTCTTACTGTTTCCCAGTGTACATCAGGATTTCCTACTGCCGATTCGCGGTACCATGTGTAAGGGCTTCGTCCGTTATTCACCTCAAGAGAAGAAGTTCCACCATACGCCCATTGAGTCATGTACAACCAGCGACCATTAATATTATCATCCCCGATTTCACCATACGAAGCACGTAATTTCAGCATATCGACAAATTTTAATGGTTTCATAAAACTCTCGTCACTGATCATCCAGCCCATAGCTCCTGAATTAAAAAATGCGAATCGGTTATCAGCACTAAATTTTTCAGAGCCATTGTACGCACCATTATATTCAAAGAAATACCTGTTTGCAAAAGCATAAGTTGTACGGAAAACCCAGTCTTCGCGGTAATATGGAATCATACTACCTGTAGCAGTTTCCTGACGGCTCATCAATCCCATAGCAGAGATATTGTGCTTCCCGAATTCACGACCCCAGTTCAACTGAAGTTGATAATTAAGGTTACGTTGTGTCGACCAGTTCTGAACAGTTCCTCCTGAAGTAGTCCAAAGTACACTTTGCATAAAGTCGAACTTATTGTTGTTCTCGTACTCCTTTTTATAAGTAGCGAGTCCTGTTTCAGGATCAATCCACTTCAACTGAGCATCGTTATAAAGGTCATTCACACCACGGTTGTATTCAACAAAAGAATTATCCCATGAAACACTTCCTCTGAAATTCAATCCTTTGGTAATAAATTTCAAGTCCTGTTGAAGTACAAAGTCTGTCGAAATACGTGTATTTGTGGTTGTCATTACACCTGCCAATGCAAGGTTTGCAGCAGAGTTCGACACGTTTGAAATACTTGGATAAAATCCCCACGAACCATCGGCATACTGAGGTAAGAACACATCGGGAGCAATATTATAAGCACCCGCCCACTGCTGAGCTACTGCCCAGTCTGATGAGTTAGTCTGATTCCACGGACTTTTCTTAATACCATTCGATCCAGAAAGATTTACTTTGAACTGAGTAGTTTTTGAAATCTGGAAATCGAGGTTACTACGTACATTTAATCTGTTGTAACCATAACCCGATTGATAATTACGTCCATTGTCCCAATCTTCCAACAAGTCACCTTCGTGTGCAAAATCGGCGGCTGTAAAGTATTTCACAAATGAATTACCTCCACTCACGTTCAGACTTACGTTGTTAGATGTAGTAAAATCTTTGAAAAGAACTTCCTGCCAATCAACGTTTGGATATCTTTCGGCTTCTGCAGCATTGCTTGGATATCTGTATTTGTCGATTATCGATTGAGGCTTGATATACGACCACGATTCTGGAGTAAGACCAAGTTCGTTTTCAATAGCCACATTACGTGCCATAAGTGCATCGTACGAATCAAACTTATTTGGTAATTTTGATGGTACTTTAATTGTCATATTGGCCGAAACATCGATTCTTGCAGCACCTTCTTTACCACGTTTTGTTGTGATAAGGATAACGCCATTCGCACCCTTTACCCCGAACACTGCAGTAGCAGAAGCATCTTTAAGTACCGAAATTGACTCAACAGAGCTAATATCAACGCCACTCATCGGACGTTCGATTCCATCAACCAATACCAGCGGGTCGCTTCCGTTCCATGAACTACTTCCGCGAATTATGATTTTAGGATCTTCTTCACCAGGTAAACCGGAACTTTGCATTGTTACTACACCTGGTAAATTACCTGTTAATGCTGCACCTACGTTCGAAACACCACCTGCACGTTCGAGCACTTTTCCCGAAGTTTGAGTAATGGCACCAACAAGACTTTCTTTCTTTTGTTGACCATAACCTACAACAACGATCTCGTCCAGATTGAGATTCGCATCTTTAA
>JAYFRI010000107.1:0-5442 GCA_034926015.1 Paludibacter sp.
AGAATGATTTTCCTTAACGGTCTGAAGAATCTTGTCCACATCAATCGCCGGTGTCAGCTCAATTTTATTCTTCGAAATAGAATAGTCGGGATAAGTTCTCCGTAGTTCGGATACTTTGAGTTTTTGCTTCGACAACATAGTGAGGAATAAAGCAATACCTACCAAAGCGTCACGTCCGTAATGACTTGCAGGATAAATAACTCCACCATTTCCTTCGCCGCCTATAACGGCATTGGTGGCCTTCATTTTTGTAACAACATTTACTTCACCCACAGCCGAAGCGTTGTATTCGCAATTAAAACGATTAGTTACATCGCGCAATGCTCGGGTAGAACTAAGATTCGAAACTGTATTTCCGGGCGTATGTTGCAATACATAATCGGCAATCGAGACCAAAGTATATTCCTCGCCAAACATACTTCCATCTTCGCAAATAATAGCCAATCGATCGACATCAGGATCCACAACAAATCCGACATCAGCTTTTCCCTCTTTCATCAACGAAGATATTTCAGTCAAATGCTCGGGAAGCGGTTCCGGATTATGAGGAAATTGGCCATTGGGCTCGCAGTACAGCTGCTCTACTTTATTCACTCCTAAAGCTTTCAGCAAAGCAGGAATAGCTACACCACCCACAGAGTTCACACAATCAATTGCAACCGAAAATCCGGCTTTCGCTATCGCATCTTTATCTACAAGATCGAGCGCTAATACACTTTCTATATGTTTTTCGAGTGCAGTATTATCTTCGGTAAGCCGACCAATTTCATCGACTGCTGAAAATTCGAAAGATTCGTCGGCAGCAATTTTCAGTACCGATTCGCCTTCGGCTGCATTTAAAAATTCACCATTTTCATTCAGCAATTTAAGCGCATTCCATTGTTTAGGATTGTGACTTGCTGTAATGATTATACCACCTGCTGCCTGATGATCAGTCACAGCCAGCTCGGTTGTGGGTGTGGTAGCCAGTCCGATATTTACAACATCGAAGCCCATGCCCAACAAGGTACCAATAACAAGATGATTGACCATCTCTCCTGAAATACGTGCATCCCTTCCGACAACTATCTTGTTAGCGTCGGTTTTTTTGTTATTCCTTATCTGTGTAGCATATGCAGCTGTAAACCGCACAACATCTACAGGACTCAAGCCCTCTCCTACTTTTCCACCTATGGTACCACGAATACCAGAAATTGATTTAATTAATGCCATTATATATTCTACTTTTATAGTTGACTTACTCTCTAATACAATAAAAAGCAGAAAGTTAACTTTTCCACTTTTTATTATTCACTTATAATTATTTAAAACGTTTATTTCTGAATTTTAATTTTCATTTCGAATCCATAAGGTACAACATCGTTGCCTGTAGTTTCGAAGCCTATTTTCGAATGCAGAATAAAATGAGCGCGCGAGTTATTATACTTCATATACGAAACAGCTTCGTGCCAACCCTCACAAACCTGCGTTGCATCTGCATAATTAAATGTTGTGGGAAACGGATAGGTAAGCGTATTCCAATTGAATAGAGTATCGGGAGAAATGGCGTTGAGCGTGTGTTGATAAAAACGAGTTATTACCTTGTCGTTAGCAGCAACTTTTAGAGTTGTGTCACCCTGGCTTTCGAGACGAAAATACATACCCGATTTGGTTAGCACATATACTTTATCGCCCCAGGGAAATTCCTTGGGAAATTCCTTCACCACTTTGATATTTTCTCTTTTAATATAATCTGCAATCAACTCTTTTTCATCTCTAAGTTGTTGAGCATAGGTAACACCATCATTACACGATGAAAAGACAAGTACCGAGAATAACGATAAAGAAATTAACTTTGAAAATAGTTTCATATATGTTTTAATAAATTCGTTTGCAAATATCCGATTATTATCCGGAAATCAAAAGTTAAGAATAATAAATATAATAATGTGCGGTTTAATTATTTACAAATAATGATAAATCATTTATTTATAATAATTGATATACAGCACTATCGAAGTATAAGGATCCACTTCCTTAGGATTTCCCTTCATCCCATACGCCAGGTACCAGGGAACGATCAAAGTCGCCTTTTCGCCGGGATGCATCATCAACAAAGCTTCTTCTACACCTTTGATTATCTGTTTTTTACCAACAACAATGGCCTCATCCTTACGAAACAGAAAATCGCCTCCAAGCGTATAAACACTATAATTCACACTACAACTCACATTCGCTTTTGGCTTTGTACCTGCAGCGCGCTGATTGATTTTATACCAAAACCCGGTCTCATGTTTTACGAAATTACTATCTGACTTTGATACATAATCCTTAAGTAAGCTGTCTTCGGATTCAATCAACCGTTCATTAACCTGTACTAGCGCCACAGCAGCACTATCAAACCGGTTAGTTTTGTTGGCCGGTAATTGCGGTGCCTGCTTAACGCAGGAAGACAACACAATGAAGAACAGAAGAAGGATACCCGATATTTTCATAGCAATAGTAGTTTCAATTTGAACGAATAAAAAATTCTAACGGATATTGGCGATGCTAATGATATCGGAGAAAACGCCCGCAGCTGTTACAGTTGCTCCAGCTCCATAACCCTTTATCATCATTGGAAATTCATTATAACGTTCGGTGGTGATAAGCACAATATTGTTGCTTCCCTGCAAATCGTAAAATGGATGTAAGCTGTCAACTTCCTGCAATCCAACTTCGCAATGTCCCATTTCCATGGTAGCCACAAACCGCCAACGTTTGCCGTTCGCCACAAGTTTAGCCCTTTTTTCTTCGAAGTCGGCATCTAAATCCGAAACCGTTTTCCAAAAATCGTCAAGGCTTCCTTCGAAATACTTATCAGGAATAAAAAGTTTTTTTATCACATCCTCCTGTTCGACCGGATATCCAGCTTCGCGGGCAAGAATTACCAATTTGCGGACAACATCCTTTCCACTCAGGTCGATGCGTGGATCCGGCTCGGAGAAACCAGCCTCCTTGGCCATTAAAATGGCCTTGCTCAGCTTTATATCACTGCTGATTGTATTGAAAATAAAATTTAAAGTTCCCGAAAGCACTGCCTGCATTTTCTGAATATGATCGCCACTATTGATAAGGCTGTTCATTGTGTTAATGATAGGCAAACCTGCACCTACATTTGTTTCGAAAAGAAATTTCACTCCTTTACGCCGCGAAATCTCTTTCAATGTATTATAATTTTTAAACGACGAAGAAGCCGCTAGTTTGTTAGCTGCCACAACCGATGTATTATTCTCGAGCAAAGCCTGATACAACGCTGCGATATCCTGATTTGCGGTACAGTCTACAAATACAGAATTAAATATGTTCATTTGTACAACTTCCTGACATATTTTGGCGGCACTTGCATCCAAGCCATTGTTGTTCAGATTTTCACGATAATTTTCAAGATCAATACCTTCACGTACGAAAAGCATTTTTTTACTTGATGCAATACCTACTACATTTAATTTCAGACCATTCTGAACCATCAACTTTGGTTGTTGCTTTTTAATTTGTTCCAAAAGGTTACTACCTACAGTTCCAATTCCCACAACAAAAACATTAAGCACCTGATATTCGGAAAGAAAGAATGAATCATGAATTACATTTAGTGCTTTACGAAGCGATTTCCGATCGGTTACGAAAGAGATATTTGTTTCGGAAGCCCCTTGAGCACAAGCAATTACATTGATACCATTTTTACCCAATGTTCCAAAAAGTTTTCCGGCAATGCCTGGCGTACGTTTCATGTTATCGCCCACAATAGCGACAGTTGCAAGGTCGTCTTCCGAGAAGATATTATCAATTTCTCCCTGCGCTATCTCTGCCTCAAATTCTTTACGCAACACTTTTACAGCCAGTTCACTGTCGGTATTACGAACACCGATAGAAGTTGTATTTTCGGAAGAAGCCTGCGAAACAAGAAACACAGAGATTCCGTTCTTGGCCAGCGTACGGAAAATCCGGTAATTAACGCCGATAACGCCCACCATACCTAAACCCTGAATTGTAATCAGCGAAGTATCATTGATGGAGGAAATACCTTTAATTGCTTTTGAAACCTCATGTTCTTTTTCCTGCGATATATAAGTCCCTTTTGCATCTGGATTGAACGTGTTTTTTATTACAACCGGAATATTTTTATGAAAAACAGGAAAAATTGTAGGTGGATAGATTACTTTGGCTCCAAAATTACAAAGCTCCATAGCCTCGCTAAAACTTAGTTTTTCTATCACATAAGTGTTACTTATAATGCGGGGATCGGCTGTCATAAAGCCATCTACATCTGTCCATATTTCAAGGATAGAGGCATTTAATGCTGCTGCAAGTATTGCTGCTGTATAATCTGAACCTCCGCGTCCAAGATTGGTGATATAATTGGTGGTACTATCCGATGAAATAAAACCACCGCAAACAGAAACTTTATTCTTTTTGACAAAACGCTCTTTTATAAGTGCATTGGTTGTAGGAAAATCAACTACGTGTTTATCAAATTGATGAATTGTTTTAATAAAATTCTTCGATTCAAAATGCACCGCGTCTTCAATCGTATTTGCAACAATAATTGACGAAACCGATTCGCCATAGCTCACAATTGTATCAATAATTTTTGGAGATGTATCTTTGATTAGAAAAAGACCGCGAAGAATATTTGACAAGTCGTTAAACTGTATTTTAACCAGCTCTAAAACACTATTTATTTTATTTTCTGGCACCACAGCATTTATCACTTCAATATGGCGCTGCAACATCGATTGATATTCATTCAGATAATTTTCATCTCCATTGCTGGCAAAAGTGGCTACTTTATAAAGCTGATCGGTAATACCTGAAAGTGCCGATACTACCACAATAACCGACTCTTCCTGAGCCTCGACAATTTTTTTTACACTTAAAAGACCTTGAACAGAACCTACGGATGTTCCGCCGAATTTCATTATTTTCATATATGAGTAATTGTTTTACAATAAGATAAATGATAGTTCACACCTCTGCATTTCCAAATAGCTTTTGCCGAAGCTGCGAGCTATGCAGCAGAGAAGTAATTGGATGATTCTGTTTACAACTTACATTTGCCTATTTTTCAGAACATAACAGAACACAACATTAATTATAAAAGAATAGAATCACCGGCAGACCATCTTTTTAGCAGTTTACAAAATTAGCGAATTTTTGCCAAACTTCAGTTGTATCGGGGCTTTTTTTAAGCAAACAGTTGCAACTATCCAAAAAAAAAACTACTTTTGCAGCGCTTTTTACGTAACCGGATGTCTTTTGACGATACCGACCGTAGAATAAAACACAAAATGGTTCCGTAGCTCAGCTGGATAGAGCAACGCCCTTCTAAGGCGTGGGTCATGGGTTCGAATCCCGTCGGAATCACAAAAGTCTCCCTGTTGAAACTTCAGCAAGGAGATTTTTGCATTTAAAAACATACTGTTT
>JAYFRI010000362.1:0-6545 GCA_034926015.1 Paludibacter sp.
GTTGATCAGTTTATCATAAGCATCGAGACGGGCTTTCCCTTTGGCATGGCGGGCTTTAGGCGCCATACGCACCCATTCCAACTCACGTTCGAGCGTTTTACGGCGTTTGCTGGCCGATTTTTCCTCCATGGCCATGCGGGCAGTTTTTTGCTCCAGCCACGAAGTGTAATTTCCTTTCCATGGAATACCTTCGCCACGATCGAGTTCAAGAATCCAACCCGATACATTGTCCAAAAAGTAACGGTCGTGCGTAATGGCAATTACAGTTCCTGCATATTGCTGCAAGTGATGCTCCAACCATTCTACCGATTCGGCATCGAGGTGGTTGGTAGGTTCGTCGAGCAATAGAATATCAGGATTGCGCAGCAACAGGCGACACAAAGCGACGCGGCGCTTTTCACCTCCCGAAAGATTCTCGCACAACCAATCTTCGGGCGGACAACGCAGCGCATCCATGGCCCGTTCCAGTTTATTGTCGAGGTTCCAGGCATCGGCATGGTCCAGCAATTCCTGCAATTCGCCCTGACGGGCAATGAGTTTATCGAAATCGGCATCCGGCTCGGCAAATTGTTCGTTGATCCTGTCATATTCGGCTATCATATCCACAATTTCCTGCACGCCTTCCTGCACAATTTCTTTTACTGTTTTTGCGGGGTCGAGTTTCGGATCCTGCTCCAGATATCCCACCGAATATCCCGGCGAAAAAACAACTTCGCCATCGAAGCTCTTTTCCACTCCGGCAATGATTTTCAGCAAAGTAGATTTACCCGAGCCATTCAAACCAATGATACCGATTTTGGCACCATAAAAGAACGAAAGGTAAATGTTGTTCAATACTTTTTTTTGAGGAGGAAAAGTTTTACTCACTCCCACCATCGAAAAAATAACTTTTTTATCGTCGGACATTGTATTTTCTTATTAATTATGTTGATTTATCTTTATTTGAATTGAAAATATATTCGAACAAAAAATCTGATTGTCAAACGTCTAAAACGCATCTGATTTTATTGGCAAAGATATATATTTTTGAGGAACTCTACAAACCAAATACCAACCGGCTGAGATGAATAAACGCCAATACCCAACCTTTTTAGGACCCGGTATTGGCGGTAATTCTGTGCGGCAATCAGCACTTGTTTGCTTCTGAAAATACAAATTTCACAAGCAACAATGCACTGATTTCTATTCGGCAAACTTAATAAAGATGCGGAACACTTTGGCGGGATCTTTCGCCCAGAACTCCAGTGCTTGCTGTGCTTCTTCGGGCGTGTAAATAGCGCTGATGAATTCGTCTACGGGGCAATTTCCACGTTTCATATATTCCATTACGGCACGGAAATCTTCGGGCATGGCATTGCGTGAGCCACGTATGTCAAGTTCCTTTTGCACAAAGTATTTGGTTTCGAAAGCAATCTCTGTTTTGGCATAACCAATACAAACCACTCTTCCGGTAAACGCCACTTCGTTGATGGCGGTAATGTAGGTTTGTGGCGCTCCAACGGCTTCAACAACTACATCAGGACCATATCCGTTGGTATACTCTTTTAGCTTATCGCTTAAGTTCTCTGTTTTGGAATTGATTGTATGTGCTGCCCCAAGGCGTTTGGCCAACGCCAGTTTAGTATCGTCCATGTCTACAGCTATCACTTTTGCTCCGCGCAATGCAGCACGCACAATAGCACCCACGCCTATCATTCCACAACCAATCACCATTACGATGTCCAGGTCGGTTACCTGTCCGCGCGAAACGGCATGAAAACCTACGCTCATAGGCTCCACCATCGCAAAGTCGCGGGGAGTGATGGCGGCATCTGCTAATACTTTTGTCCAGGGCACAGCCACGTATTCGCTCATAGCACCGTGACGTTGCACACCAAAAGTTTGGTTGAACTGACAGGCGTTAGGTCGGCCATTTCGGCACGATGGGCATTTGCCGCAAGCAGTATATGGATTAATTGTACATGCCATTCCCGGTTGAAGGTGCTCAGGAACATTCCCGCCAACAGCTTCGATAGAAGCACCAATCTCGTGACCCGGAATAACGGGTAGTTTTACCATGGGGTTTTTACCCAAAAAGGTATTTAAATCGGAACCGCAGTATCCTACATAATGTATTTTTACCAACACTTCGTCGGCACTAATGCCCGGTTTCTCTAGTTGAACCAACGACACTTTGCCGGGTTCGGTTATTTGTACAGCTTTCATATATAATGTAATGTGCTAATTTAAAAATAGGCCAAAATGCCAATTATTCGTTAGCAAAAAGGGCGCAATTGTAATCTTTTTATTGTCCGTAGGCTTCGGCGTGAGCGTTCGACTGAGCTCACGCCGAAGTCTCAGACGAACGGACATTCACATTTTTCTTTATTTATCCCATACGGGAAATAACTATTTTATTCTATACGCTTTTGCGGCATTCCCGCCCAATATCAGGGCTTGTTCTTTTTCCGGAAAGCTTGAAATATAGTCGATAACTACCTGCATCACTTCGCTATATTTTCCGGCCACCAAACATACCGGCCAGTCGGAACCAATGAGTATTCGTTCGGTACCAAAAGCTTCGAAAACTATATCCAGATAAGGTCGTATATTTTCAGGAGTCCATGTATTCCAGTCGGCTTCGGTCACCATGCCCGATACTTTACAATACACATTCGGGAACTTAGCCAGCGCTGCTATGTCTTCTTTCCAGGGTGAAACAATGCCGTCTTTGATCAATGGCTTGGCAATATGATCGACAATAAAAATCTGCTTCTCCGAAAATTGTTTCACAAACCGAATGGTGTTGGGCAAATGCTTTGGAAAAATTAAAATGTCATAGGCCAGATTGTATTTCCCGAGCAGTTGCACACCACGGAGAAATGCAGGGCGAAGCATAAAATCAATATCTTCTTCGTCGTGGATAACATGACGCACGCCTACAGCTTTCGGGTGTTGGGCAAAAGCGACAATTTGCGCTTCGGCTTGTTCTGATTGCAAATCGACCCAACCTACCACGCCTTTAATGTGCGGATGCTCGTCGGCAAGTTGTAGCAACCAGTTGGTTTCTTCGAGCGATTGACGGGCTTGCACGGCTACCGAACCATCAAAGTCGATGCTTTTAAGCTCAGGAAGCAGGTCGGCCGGTAAAAAATCGCGTTTGATCACCGACATGTTATCGCCCATCCACCCATAGTCTGCCGTGTTGAAGTGCCAGTAGTGTTGATGACTGTCTATCTTCATTTCTAATCAAGTTTGTATATTCGTTCCATCAATTGCCACTTTTCATCGGCAGTAGCATTTTCCGAAGTGTTTTGAAAACGTGCCATTTGTTTTTCCCATTCGCTTTGGCGGGGTTTGGTGGCAAGTACTTTCATGGCCTCGTCGTGATTAAAATCAGGCACGGTATCCATAATCATAAACAGTTTTGTGCCGTAGAGATAGATTTCCATATCCAGAATGCCAACTTCCAGCATTCCCCGGTTAATCTCCGGCCATGTGTTTCCTTTGGCATGTGCCAGTTTATAGGCAGCTATCAGGTCGGCATCATCGCGCAGTTCCATCGTTTTGCAATAGCGTTTGAATGATGTATAATTTGTTGTTTCGCTGTTTTCCATATGCGTAATATTAAGCTTGAACTTTATGTCCTTTAAGGGCATAATATAAAATAAAGGCAAACAAAGGTATTGGCACCAGGAATCCAACCGACATGGAAGAAATATCGGCCACCCAACCCATCAACATTGGAAAAACAGCTCCACCAACGATGGACATAATCAGGTACGAAGAACCCTTTTTGGTTTGTGGTCCAAGGTCTTTAATGGCCAAAGCAAATATTGTAGGGAACATGATAGACATAAAGAAAAATATCAGACACAATGCCACCACCGAAACCATTCCGAATCCACCACTCACAACAGGAAGCAACAACACGCACATCAATGAATAAATAGCCAATAGTTTAGCAGGTGAATAATAGCTCATTAACCAACTACCCGACAAACGTCCTACAAAGAACAAAGACATACCCCCTAAACCTAACAAATAGCCCGCAGTAGTTTTGGTAATGTCAAGACCTAATTCATCGGCCGTAAGGAAGTTGACGAAAAAACTAAATACACCCGTTTGAGCCGCCACATAGCAAAACTGAGCAATAACACCCAAAACCAAATGTTTAGTTTTAAACAATGATTTTGCTGGCGCAAGTTTGATTGAACTGCTTATTCCGTGCGCATTATCGATATCCTCATCCGTAATTTCGGGCAATTTTACAAACATGTAAATAAAGGCAATAATCAACACAACAATTCCAATGCCCGCATAAGGTGCAATCATGGAATCCAATCCTGCAGAAACATTTCCTTCTTCCCCTCCAAGAATAAAGAAGGTTGCGAAAATTGGACCGAAAATCCAGGCCAAACCATTGAACGATTGCGAAAAATTAATGCGTCTTTCGGCCGACTCCTTATCTCCAAGTTTAGTTGTATACGGATTGGCTGCTGTTTCGAGTGTTGCCAAACCGCAACCAAGAATAAATAAGCCAATCAGAAATAATACGTATGATGCATTGATAGAAGCCGGAACAATCAGAAAAGCACCTGCCGAGAAAAGCAGCAAGCCCATAATGATTCCCCTTTTGTAGCCGTAGCGGCGCAGAAAATAGCCGGCAGGAAGCGCCATAGTAAAATAGGCCATATACACCGAGAACTGTATCAATCCCGACTCGGCTTTCGAAATTTTTAAAACCGATTGAAAATGGGCATTCAGCACATCGAGCATGCCATGCGCACTTCCCCACAGAAAGAACAAGGATGAAATAAGAATAAAAGGAACAAGATATTCTTTTGTCGTTAGTTTGTGTTTCATAAGTATAGTAGATATCATCAGTTACAAAAAAGGATAATCGTTTGCTATCAAACCGCTTGCTTTCATTTCAGCCCAAAACGCTGCCGGCACTTTAGTCACCACCGATGCCACATTGCTTTTGATATGCAAAGGTTTCGAAGTATTCAAAGCAATGCTTACAACCCCCGGCGCCGTAGTGGCAAAGCTTACACAGGCCACTGCCGGCGAAATGCCATGTTTGGCGCACAAAGCAAAAAAGTCCTCGCGCCACCTGAAAATGGCTTTGTTTTCTTCTGTATCGGGTCGAATAAGGCGATAGTCGAAAAACTGACCGCCAATCAGGAAACCGGCATGAAAAACAGCTGAATTAACAATGCTTATGTGCCTGTTGTGAAGCGATTGCATAAAGTCAAGTAAGTCCATAGGATGATTCATAATCGTCATGCTATTGGCAAACATCGCCCAGTCCAGCTCCACTTCTTTGGATATTTCTTCAATCACCTTCCAGTTCTTAGCGCCCACACCAATGGCTTTTACCTTGCCCGATGCTTTCAAAAAGGCTAATGCTTTATAAGCTTCAATGATATTGGCAAAGCGATGGTCTCTGTCCTCCCAAGATGTGGCTGCATTTAAATACTCATCCGGGTCGTGAACAGAAGCCAATTGAGGGAAGTATTTTCTTCCGAGCAATGTATTTCCCTGTTCGTAACAGTTCAAAATGCCCTGATAGCTTATGTCCTGAACGGCATCGTTTTTCAAATCCATCCACACGCCCTGCTCAAAAGTAGGCTCCGGAGTCAGCAATGGAGTGCGTTTCCAACCCAGTTTATTGCTGATTATCACATTTTCGGGAGCGATATTCAGTTTTTCGAGACATTCTCCGAGCTTTTCGAGAGCCAGTCCGGCGCCGTATTTCCCGGCGCTGTCAAAAACCACCGGAGCAGCTACATGCTCAAAAGCCTGCCGAACAATTTCAAGTTTTGTCTCATCAGCAAGCGCTGTGTATAAGTTTCCAAGCGCACTTGTTCCAAAAATGATGGGTGGAATTTTGATGCCTGTTTTAGCAATTTCGTTTAATTCCATTTGCAACAATGTAGTTTTTAAACATAAATACAAGGATCTGAATCATAAAAAATTGATATATCTTTGTATTTCAATATAATTAGTCAACTGCAAAGATATTTATAAAACTGATATTCAGTTTGTACACTAAAATCATATTTATGTACAAAATAAACATTCTGTCTTTATCTTTCTGTTGATATATCCATTGGGCTAATTATTCATCAAACAAAGGTCACTTATTATAAAACACTTGATATGTCAGTGAAAATATCAGAAAAACTAAAATACGATCCCTGGGAAGCTCAACAGGAGATTACAGATTTAAAGATTGTAGTACATTGCTGTAGGTATTGGATGCTTTCGGAATGGGAATGTGAGAATATGTCATTCCCATTTTGGCGTATTTATCACAGCCACACAGGAGGTTCGTATGTGAGCTTCGATGGACGCGAAGTGGAACTTTCGCCCTCAAAACTGATACTGATACAACCTTACACTTCCTTCTCTACGCGCATCAAAGGCGGAGTTTCGCATCAGAACGAAAGCATAAAAGGATTGAAAATAAGCGATATAAAGAAAATTGATATCCATAAGAAATCGGGGCTGTGCGACCAGTTTTTTGTACATTTCAACCTTGATTATTTGTTCGACAAAAT
>JAYFRI010000214.1:0-8915 GCA_034926015.1 Paludibacter sp.
TGTTATAATATCAGTTGCTGGATTTGGATAAACTGATAGCAAGTCGTTGTACTTTGACAAATTAACACCTGTAGGTTGCTCGATGCCCAAACCTTCAATTTTGTAAGCTCCAAAACCATTATTAGTTGAAACAACATATAAAATCGGATTGAAATTTGCGTCATAACGAACAGCTAAATCTCCAGTACCACCAACATTAGCATTAGCTCCCAAGGTAGCTGTACGGCCTATAATTTTACATGTAGTTAAATCGCCAGGTTTTAGGGCTAGAATCTCTGCACATTCTTTGCCTGCCCCATAAGTAAACAGTGCAACATAATCTAAATCATTCGTAGCACTATATCCTAAGTATTTTATTGAGCTCGAAAAATTTGAAAATCCTGCGCTAAGCGGATCTACTGTTTTATCTGGATTTATCCTCTTGAAAGATTGACCAGCTGCTTTCCAATAGAGTTCACCATTTGGTTTTGGAGCTACTGATGCCGACACGGCACCAGGCACACCTGTCATGGTTGTAATTAACTCTCTTTCGGTTTTCCATGTGCCATTTTCCATTCCCAGCACATATATTGCTGATGGGGCAGTTGCAGTTGCAGTATAGATTTTAGCTGTTCCTTTTGAATAATCACCCGTAACAGTAATTAAATCACCCGTACGGCCCCCAGGTGCAGCTTCTACAATGTGTAATACTACTGTTGGTTCAGCATCTTTGTCATTGTACATATAGACTTTGAAATTTGTGTTTGCACCTAAGCTTGCAGCAATTATTTTTCCATCATCAGTAACTCCTAAATCATTTATTACGAAAGTACCACCACTTAGGGCAGCAGTATTCATAGAAGAAACAGCCTCGCCAGTTGCTGCGTTGAACACAAAAATGCTTTTCCCATCTACACCTTCTCTGGTTGGTAGAAAAACGTACTCATTACTAGCACCGATACCACGAGTTTTGCTCGTAGTGGTTAAAAACCAAGCAGGTAATTTTGATGTTGCTGCACTGTTTTCCCATAAAGTTGTTACAGTAGGTACAGGTTCTACCGCTTTTGAGGTTAATGCACTGAGGCATAAAGCCATTAAGAAAGTAATCTTTTTCATAATAATACTTTTTTTGTTACTATTAATAATTATAAGAAATTTTAGTTGATGAACTTTCCTGTGATATCTACCCTTTTTAAATTGAAAATCGGAATATAATTATCTATAATTACCGAAAGCTCTTTTCGAGTTATAGGTCTATTTAATTCGAAATCGTTTAATCCTAATTCTACCCAATCGGATTTGAATTGCTCAGTAGTGAGTTCATTTATTTTAAAATGATTCGCCAAACTGTTAACTAGCTCTCGACTTTGTTTTATATTCAGTGTTTTATCTGATAATTGAATGTTCATTCCACAAAATTCTTGAATTCCGATTGTTAGTTCATCTGTCAATACCAAACTGTCCGCATTAAACCAAGTTTGATTACTCCAACCGACATTTTTTCCTTCACCACGCAAGATACCTGTTGCCCCTATCCGTTGAATAGCTTTAAAGTGTCTGTCTGAAACTGTTAAATCCAAATAAGGCATGATATAGCCTTTTGCATTTAGTATTTCTTTCTGTACATCACGCACTTGTACTTCGGAGACCTTCACTTTTTCTTTTACAGCCAATGCTGCTAAGGCACCGGCAGCTTGACCAATTTGTAGTACTACCGGTTGAAGGCGAGTCGTTCCATTTACTAAATTACTAACTGATATAGATTTTTCAGCAACAATTAAATTCTCAACTCCCAGTGGAATGAGTGTGCCAAGTGGTAATGAATAAGACGGAACCGGATAGAAATGTAAATCCGGAAGATCCTGCCAGTTTGGATAACGAGTGTGATGGTGATCGACTGGATAATCACCAACTGCAATACCAGTGCGGTATAAGCTTTGAACCTGATCGTATGGTTTTGCCACATCGTTAACTGTGAAACGTACTTTTCCATGAATGCGTCTCGACTCACGATGATATGGAATAAATGGTAATTTATCGGTTGTTGGAAATTCATCGTCTGCAAGTCCCAAATGCCTGTAACCCAGCTCTTGCTGAATGTAATAAAGAAATGACAATGAGAAATCTTTGGCTTTTTGCAAAGCCTTTGTGCGTTCAACGTCTGTCATTTCAACCAAATTGATATAATAGTCGTTCCCTTCTATTGGCCAATTGATCATGTATTTATTATTTGGCAATTTGCCGTATGCCAGCATTTTATCGCAATCCCATACGCGCTTTTCTTCTTTGGGATCTATGCATTTCTCGGTTTTACAAGCACAATAAAATTGACTTGGATCATAGCTGACTGGTTTTGCAATTGTTTTATCGGCATTTTTACCATAGTCCTTTAAAATCATCACATAAGTCAAATCTTGTACAATATTATTGGATTTTTCGCCAGCAATATCTTCACCACTATAACTCCGTGCATCCATCCCTATATCGTATTTTACTCCACACGCTTTGGCCACATCACCAAGTTCAGTAGCATCAATTAACACTTTTGCTTTGACAATAATTTTATGCTTCTTTTTTTGTAAGACAACAGTCCACCCCTTAGAACTTTGCTTTGCAGAAACAAAGCTCGTTTGCATTTCTACCTTTAGATTTTTTTCCTTGCTACAGATGTTTGCAAATATTTTAGCACCTACTGATGGTTCAAAAAGGGTATTGCTTACCCAGCCTGTTGCTAATTTTTCTAATCCACCGTAACGTAGAGCCAAACTATCACGAAATTCACCCCATAGTCCGCCCGGCATTTTGTGGTTTCCATCTATAGCACTTACACCAGCCGAAGTCAGCATGCCACCTAACCAACTGCTTTCTTCAGTAATTATGGTTTTTACTCCTTGACGTGCCGACTGAATACCAGCAGTTGTACCACTTGCACCGCCACCAATAATTAAAACGTCTGTTTTAATTACAGTAGCAATACAAAGTTGTAGCCCTAAAAGCCAAAATGCAGAAAGAATAATTTTTTTCATTGCGCGTGTTATGTCAAATTCTATTTATTAGCTATTTTTTCCAAAGTTTTCCAACATTGATACATTCCTCTTGGTACATGGAAACATCCTTTCCACTTTCCGCCCTTTAAGTTTAATAGTACCTCACCCTGCCGATTGAGGTATCCAAACCATTCTGGATATTCACTATCTTTAAAATGTGTCCAGGTATATTCGTGTATTTTATTAAACCAAGTCAGGCATTCCTTCGAACCAGTTAACTGATAGCCCTTTATCAGAGTTATTAATGTTTCAATATGAACCCACCAGAGTTTCTGATCCCATTCTAATTGCTGAGGAGGGTAACCCTTTCTATCTAAAAAGTAGAAAATTCCACCGTGTTTATCGTCCCAACCATACTTTAGCATATTCAGGGCAATTTCTGTTGCTTTTTGTATCAATTCAGGACGATTCAATCTTTCGCCCAGATCCATAATAAACCACATAGCCTCAATTGCATGTCCTGGGTTTACAAGCCGTCCATCAAAAGTGTCGGAAAGCGCTCCATTCAAAGTAACATTTTCGACGATAATCCCTAATTCAGGCTGATAGAAAACTTCCATTACTTCGTGAATACAGTTATCAATGGTTTGTTGCAGAAAATCTTTCTCCAATAAATGTTCTATCTCCAATGATAAATTACACAAAATCATTGGCAAAGCGAAATTCTTCAATTCACGCGTCCCTGCATGCGATTTTTCCCATTTCCCTTTCGGATTTTCTATCTTTGATAATACTTTATCAAATGTAATTTTTGCAATTTGCTCATATTCCTTATTTCCGGTAGCTAGACTTAATTGTCCAAAAGCCATTGTGGCAAATGTGTAGGAGAAAATATTGTACGGGTCGATCAATGGTTTTCCTTCACGAGTTAATGAAAAATACCAGTTGTAATCGCCATCGTGTCCATGTTTTTTTAGAAATTCAGCGCCCTGTATGGCACAATCCAGCCATTCTTGGCGTTTTTCTACCTTATTGTAAAGCATGGCAAACATCCAAACTTCACGACCCTGTAACCAAACAAATTTATCGGTGTCATATACTTCGCCTTCTCTATCAAGGCAACTGAAATATCCTCCGAATTCGTTATCCTGAGAATTTTCGAACCAAAAAGGGATTATATTATTGAATAATTCCCCTTTATATTGTTCTGCTAATTTTTTGAAATCCATAAAGTAAAAAACTTGCCCCCTAACCCCTTAAAGGGGGAATAAGAAAGCGATTAATGATTATTATCTAAAAAAAA
This sequence comes from Paludibacter sp., assembly GCA_034926015.1. Taxonomy (GTDB): domain Bacteria; phylum Bacteroidota; class Bacteroidia; order Bacteroidales; family Paludibacteraceae; genus Paludibacter. Next base: position 4,270 of record JAYFRI010000214.1, read on the forward strand.
TCAATTTCAATATTTAAGTATAAGAGTCTTAAATTCCCACTTTAGGGAATTAGGGAGCCATTATATACTCTTTATACCTATTATACAAATGTCCCGCAGAAATATACATTGATTGGGGACTCATGAAATGCGAGAATTCAAAAGTGATTGCATTCTCGATGCCTGCTTGTGAAGCCAACTCTAATTTGAGTTTTAATTTCTCCCATTTAATCGGTAAAAACTTAATCGGCATATCACGGTCGAAAGTCTCAGAATTTGTCCAACATTCCAATCCGTGTCTATCACATAGCTTCTTATTAATTCTCAAAAAATCAACTAATTCGTCCAGGTCTACATGGCCATCTTGAAATGCTACAATATCTACAGAACCTGCTATTCCTTTGAAAATTTCATCCCATTCGCTTTCGTGACTTTGTAAAGTTATACTATCAGCTTTTGTTGTTTCAGCAGTGTATTGACTAATATTTTTCTTTCCGTCAATATAAGGCGAAATTAATGTCGGCAATCCACCCGATACTTTTTTACAATACTGTCCGAGCGTAGCAAACATTTCAATTATCTTCCCATTATTCCTGCTGCATTCTTGAGAAAGATACCAGCCCGAAAATGAATTAAAATGACCATATTTTTGCCATACTTCATCAATCAATGCTTTATTTACTTCAACTTCCCGTTGGTAATTTCCGTTAGTCCAGAAGTTCTCATCTGTCCAATACCTTCCTGAATCATATAATCCTAAAAAAAACTTCATGCCATGCTTATCACTAAGCTTCAAAAACAATTCAACTAAATCGATTGGTGGAGTGAAGCATCTTTCTTTTTCAATTAACACTTTCGAGGGTAAGGTTTGCCAACGTTTATATCCTGATCTAATCAACACTACCATTTCGATGCCTACTGATTTCATATTAGCGAAATCTTCATCCCATTCTTTTTCACCCCAATTTTGATGTGGTATGTCGTGGCTTATTTCGTCGAGAAATGTTGCTTTTATTTTCATATACTTTTATTTGTATGCCAGTGCAATCTGCAGATAATTTGATTACAATAGCGGTTATAATGTCTTGCATTTAAAAACAATGCAAATATAAATAAAATTATTTAATAACTCAATGCAATTTCTCATTAAAATTTACGAACATGTTTAACAACATAAGTTTCTCTTTATTAAAATGCATGTTGAAGATATTTAAAAAAATCCCTTTACTTAATTTTGAAATGTTCGCGATAACGCTCATATAAATGTCCTGCTTGCAGATAAGTAGAATTGGGACTCATGAAATGTGAAAATTCAAAAGTAATAGCGTCTTCCATTCCTGCCCTACGTGCCGATTCAAGTTTCAATAAAAGCTTCTCCCATTTTATGGGTAAAAATCGAATTGGCATGTCCCTATCGAATGACTCAATATTAGTCCAACATTTCATATTGTATCGATCGGCAAGTTTTTTATTTACAACTAAGTAATCATAAAGCTCACGATAATCCACTTGCCCATCCTGAAAAGCCATTATATCAACAGCTCCCTGAACATTGCTCAGAATTTCATCCCATTCTTCTTCGTGTTCCTTAGTCGAAAGTGCCTTATCACCACTTAGCATTACCTGATCGGTTTTAACTCCGTGAATATATGGCGATATGAGTGTGGTCAAATTACCCGAAACATCTTTTGCGTGCCTGCCAACCCGTGCATAAATCTTTGACATATTCTTAGTTCGTCGACTTATTTCTTGCGATAAATACCAGCCCCGGAATGATTTGTGGTGACCATATTTTAACCAAACCTCATCAATCAAACGCAAATTCAAATCAATTTCTTTCTGAAATTGTCCTTCAATCCAGTATTTCCCAGAATCATACATTCCGAAATAGAATGCCATTCTGTGTTTATCCGCTAAGGTTAAAAACATTTCCACCAAATCAACCGGAGGATAATATACATTTTCTGTTTTTAAGATAGATTGAAACGGTGATGCAATCCATTGTCCAAGTCCTGAGCGAATCATTACCACAGTATTAATGCCGATTCTTTTCATCGCTTGAAAATCTTTGTCCCAATCTTTCACGCCCCAGTTTTGATGTGGAATATCCCAACTTACCTCATCGAGAAAGGTTGCATGAATAGGCATTCCTTTCATTACTTCGGGTGTTGAAAAATCATTTTCTAATGAAGATTCAAAAGCCAACTTGCCTTTTTGTATGGATTGCTTTGCCGATAGTAGTTTTTCGCTTGCAACCATAGCCGAAGCGACGAACGCTCCTTTTAAAAAATTTCTTCTCTGATTATTCATAGCAAATTTCGAATTATATTTTCTTATTATTATCCCAGATGTGTTCAATTTCTTCAAGCGATTTCCCAGCTGTTTCTGGTATAAGTTTCCATACGATTAGTAAATACGGAATGCACATGACCCCAAAAAGATAAAAAGTACCTCCCGGACTAAGGCTCTCAAGCATCCAGGGCGTGAGCTGGCCAATTAGAAATGTACCTACCCAAAGTGAAAAACCAGCAATTGACATAGCAACGCCACGTATTTTCGTGGGATACATTTCTGACAACAGCACCCAAATAACTGCACAGATGGAGATGGCACAGAAAAAGATATAGGACAAAAAGCCTATAAGAAGCAATAATTCAGAGGCTGGAGTATGTATGTTTAAAACAAATAAGGTTCCTATTAACAAAAGTGCAACTAGCATTCCTATTACTCCAAAATAGACTAATTTTTTTCGACCCACTTTGTCGATGATGATGAGTGCAATTATGGTAGTGACTACATTCACCAACCCTACAAGTACTTGATAAAAAAGGGAATCGTTGCCCGACAGCCCACTACTCTGAAATATGGTAGGACCGTAATAAAGAACTGCATTTACCCCCATAAACTGACCTAAAATGGCGATACTAACTCCGATTATAATAGGCTTTGAATTTCTCGGGTTGGCAAGTAATTTCAAATCAACTTTCCCAGGATTGAGAAGGGTTGATAGTTTTATTTGATTTAGCTCTGCTGCTGCTTGGGACGTATTTTGATATATTTTGTGTAAAATATCATGTGCCGGCTGATATTGTTCTTTCAGAATTAACCAGCGAGGACTTTCTGGAATACTAAAAATTACAAAGAAAAAAACAATGGCTGGAATTGCCTCTGCTCCCAACATAGCTTTCCAACTGTGTGTAAAAAAAATATTACGTAGAAATGGATTTGTGATTTCACTTGCTCCGTCATTAGAATAATGTAGTAGCAGGTAATTTATTATATAAGCACCTAAAAACCCAACAGTAATAGCCAGTTGATATAAGGATACCAGGCGACCACGATAGGAAGTGATTGCAATTTCTGAAATGTAAAGTGGCGACACAATTGATGCTACTCCAATACCAATACCACCAATAATCCGATAAGCAATCAGTTCATCGTAAGTGTTACAAACAGCACAGCCAATGGCCGAAACTGAGAATAAAACAGCCGAAAAAATCATAGTTTTTTTTCTTCCAATTTTATCACTCAGAATACCTGCAAACGATACACCCAGAATTGATCCTATAAGTGCACTGCCAACATACCAACCTTGTTGTAATGAGTTTAAATCAAACACAGTGCGAACTTGCGTAATTGTGCCAGATATTACCGCCGCATCATAGCCAAATAAAAACCCACCCAAGGCTGCAACAGCTGACAAAAAGACAACATAGCTCATGTTTATTGATGATTTTTTCATATATATGAAGTATTGTAGATTTTTTAATTAGTAATTCGAATCATGAGTCAAAACTAATTTTAACTCATCAACATTAGGCTATCTACCGTATGATAATACATATCAATAGTAAAATTTAAATATAAATCGATGCCCCCAATACAACTATCAGTATATTTAAAAACATAGAGAGAGAGAAAAAAACGCCAATATCCCAGAGACAATAAAATCACAACAATGATTATCTATTTATATTCAAGCCCTACGAATCATATTTGAAATACTGATTAGCACTTTAATCAAAAAAAATATAGCTTCAGCAAATCATTGTTGCATTCTTTAAATTCAGCAATTGTTCATTTTTGATTGCGCAAATATAAATAAAATATATTAATAATTATATATATGTTGTTATTATATTTTACAAACTACGACGCATTTTATTCATTGTTTTTTTATTTAGTCTCATTATTTAATTTAGAAATTATCTCCAGTTAGCCATAAGTGATTATAAGAATACAAATATAAACATGACACTAGCAAGATTACAAAAACACATATATCACTCTATTACAATTGATTATATCTAATTCTTTGTTTTTATTTCTCCATTATATTCTCCATAAAGTTTGATAATCATCTACAAAATGCTTGTCATAATTATGTTCAATCCTGAATACTATCATTTGTTTTCAAAAGTATAATTTTAGCATTCGTCATTTTTTATATATTGTCATTTTTGTAAAAAAGACTATATTTGCACGCGAATTAAATAAAATTATTTACCATGAAGCATACATTTATTGAAGAAATTGAATTAGGTTCCAAAAATGCCCAATTAAAAATTAATATTATACGATATTATATCAATAATGGAGAAAATACCTTGGCTGATCTTGGCAAAGAAATGGAATTGAGCGTACCAACAATTACTAAACTTGTGGGT
>JAYFRI010000121.1:0-17243 GCA_034926015.1 Paludibacter sp.
CATGATTTCTGATATTTCCGACGAAGAATTAGCTGTTCCTTTGTACACAACTTTTACAGGAAGATTGCCAGATGCATTTAATCCTGCTACCATTTCGTTTGAGTGCGCGTCTACTTTTACAACGGCATCACCACCATAAAGCAATTGAGCTCCGGTAATGAACCATACTTCTAAATTTTTATAATCCATGATCTTTCTATTTTTATTTGTTAATTTTAAATATTCAATAATAAGTGAACTGAAAAGTTTTAGTTTCAGATTCCGAATAAAATTCAGAAAACCGACTTATAACCTGCAACTAAAACCTTGTAACTACAACAATTCCAATGAAATAATTGCCTTTGCCGGAACCGTTACAAACAAGCCTTTCTTGGTAACTTTAGCATTTTTGAAAACTGCAGGAGCTACTACATTAGGATTGTCGAAGGTGTTATGCGCATCAGTGGTTTTAGCTGTCAGTATTCTTCCTGCCACTTTCGAAACTTTTGTATTACCTAAATCAATCTCAATTGTTTGCTCTTTGTCTGGATCAACATTAGCAAGCGTAACATTGATCTGACCTTTAGAATTTTTAGAAGCCGAAACGCTTACAGCTGCAAATTTTCTGTTGTTTGCCACCAATGAATCGCACTGTAAATCGATAGGTAAATTAATAGCGTCCATGTGCCCTTTGTACATTTCGAACACATGATAAGTGGGTGTCAGCACCATTTTCGGCCCTTTTGTCAGAATCATAGCCTGCAATACATTTACGACCTGAGCAATGTTTGTCATTTTTACACGCTCAGTATATTTGTTGAAAATATTCAGAGTGAGTGCAGCCACAAACGCATCGCGCATTGTATTTTGCTGATAAAGAGCTGAAGTTGAGCCTGGCTCCTGATCCCACCAGGTTCCCCATTCGTCCACCATCAAAGCCACTTTGTTATTCGGATCGTATTTATCCATAATAGCAATGTGTTTTTTAACCACATCCTCTATTTCAAGACATTTATCCATTGTCCACAAAAATTCATCCTTACTGAATTGGGTCGCTGAACCTTTGCTTCCTGTCCAGCCTTTTACTGTGTAATAATGCAACGAAAGTCCATGCATACGTTCTCCTACATTTTTCATCAAAACTTCAGTCCAGTTATAATCATAGTCGGTAGCGCCGCTTGCAATTTTAAAAAGTTTGTTGTCATCGTAATCTCTACAATAAGTAGCATACCTGCGATACAGATCGGAATAATACTCGGGAGTCATATTTCCACCACAACCCCAGCTTTCGTTTCCAACACCGATATATTTTAATTTCCATGGGTTTTCGCGTCCATTCTGGCGACGCAATCTTGCCATCGGACTGTCGCCGGCTGAAGTAATATATTCTACCCATTTGGCTAATTCCTCAACAGTGCCGCTTCCTACATTTCCGCTCAGGTAAGGTTCGGTGCCCAGCAATTCGCAAAGATTGAAGAATTCGTTTGTACCAAAACTGTTATCTTCAACTACTCCTCCCCAGTTGTTGTTCACAATTTTAGCACGCTTTTCTTTTGGACCAATGCCATCCATCCAATGATATTCGTCGGCAAAGCAACCACCCGGCCAACGTAATACCGGAATATTTAACTGTTTGAGTGCATTCAACACATCATTACGATACCCTTTTGTATTCGGAATCGGAGAGTCTTCGCCCACCCAGATACCTTCGTAAATACAGGTTCCTAAATGTTCGGCAAACTGACCATAAATTTCTTTATTGATCACATTTTTACCCTTATCGGCATGAATCGTAATTTTCGAAGTCGACGTTTGAGCACTTAGTGCAAAAGACCCCAATAAAAATGTTGCTAAAAGTAATTTCTTCATTGTGTTTTTCATTTTAGTTTATTATCGAAAGAGAATTTTTTAAAATATCCCCAATGGAGGCATCAGAAAATATGATTATTGACCGTAATAAGCATTCGGCCCATGTTTACGGTAAAAATGTTTCTTGATCAGGTTTTCGTTCATCGTCAAATCAGGGTTGACGCCGTAGGCAATATAGGCCATTTTAGCTACCTGTTCCATCACCACTGCATTATGCACAGCATCATGAGCATTTTTTCCCCACGAGAATGGGCCATGATTCTTGACTAAAACACCCGGAATAAAATCCGGATTTAACTCTTCGAAACGCTCAACCACAACATTTCCGGTTTCCAACTCATATTCACCTTCCACTTCGGCCTGCGTCATATCACGCGTACAAGGAATGGAAGCACTAAAATAATCGGAATGTGTGGTGCCAATGTTCGGAATATCGCAGCCTGCTTGTGCCCAGGCCGTTGCATAAGTTGAGTGCGTATGTACAACACCTCCGATATTTGGAAATGCCTTGTAAAAAACCAGATGACTGGCTGTATCCGACGATGGTTTTAGCTTTCCTTCCACCACTTTTCCATCCAAATCCACCACTACCATATCTTCGGCTTTCATGGCTTCGTACGATACACCCGAAGGTTTGATCACCACCAGGCCGGTGCTGCGATCAATTGCACTCACATTTCCCCATGTAAAAATCACAAGGCCGTGCTTTACCAAATCCAGATTTGCTTTGAATACCTCTTCTTTTAAAGCTTCTAACATATATTTATTTACAATTTTGTTTGCTATATTTATTTTTTTAACCGCTGTACTGCTTATCGCCTTTCAACCTGAAGTCTCTATAAAAATCAAAGAGAAAAATGAAGTCCCTGTTGAATGAGCTGATCGTATTTGTCTTTATTGAACTGATAATAGAATGCCCCTCTTTTAGATGAACTCTTGTCTTTTTCATCCAATTTTTCCAATACATCCATACTGAGTATTTTTTTTCTGAAGTTGCGCTTATCAATCGTTTCCTGGTAAATTGCTTCGTACAAACTTTGCAAAGCCGGCAATGTGAATTGTTCTCCCAACAAGTTAAAGCCAATTGGCTTTACAGCCGCCCTGCGTTGCAACAGATTTAGAGTATCCCTCACCATCAAACTGTGGTCAAAAATGAGTTCGGGAAGATGCGTAATTTTCACCCAACGCGCATCGTATTTGCTGGCAATGGATGTATCGAACTTTTCAAAATCGACTAAAGCGTAATAAGCAATGGAGATTACACGTTCCAAATCACGTTCAACTTCACCATAAGCTCCCACCTGTTCCATGTAAATATCGTCGATACCTGTAAACTCACCCACTACCCTTTTTGCTGCTTCGTTTACACTTTCAAACTCATTCACAAAACCACCCATCAACGACCAACCTCCTTTCATTGGTTCAAATGGCCGCTTGGCAATCATGATATTTAATTCATTCTCCTGAAATCCCATTATGATACAGTCAACCGCCACATAATGCTTGTCTCTGTTTTTGTAAAATTCTGATATCATATGTGTTATGCTACTAAAGAAACATTTGTTGAATCTTATTATTTTGTACGAAAAATTATGCTTTAAACAGCAAATCAAAAACAAGTGTAAAGAAAACACTTGTTTTTTAATTATAATTGTCTAATAATATGTTATACAACATATTCTGTACATTATTTATCTTTTTTAAGCAATTTTATGATTGAAAGATAACCAATGACTTATAATTATAGAATTTGGAGTTTTTGTTTGTAGTCCGAATGCCAGCATTGTTTCGAACAAAAACAAAGTGACGACTATAAAAGCCGTAATAATTCGAGGGTTCAACTACAGAAGCAGATAAAACAAAAAAAACAGGTATTATCCTGTTTTTTTTTAATCGGTGCGTATTTGTTATTCGCCGGAGCGTGTTTTTTGGGATTTGGGCACTCTTCCGCTTTTTTTTAATGCCTGATCGAGAATATACAATATCTGCCCGTTGGTGCTGCGGAATTCATCCGCAGCCCATTTTTCTATAGCGTCCATTGTATCAGCATCGATACGCAGCACAAAGCTTTTATTTTTTGTTTCCTTTGCCAAAATACAAATCGAATTTTAAAAGTAATAAAAATACAGGAACTCTTATTGATGTAAAGTGCCGGCATTCACCACAGGCTGCGTACTATCCTCGCTGCAGAGTACAACAAGCAAATTGCTTACCATAGCCGCTTTTTTGTCTTCATCTAAATCGACAATTCCTTCATCAGCAAGTTTATTCAAAGCCATTTTAACCATTCCTACAGCTCCATCCACTATTTTTTCGCGCGCAGCAATAATGGCATCAGCCTGCTGACGGCGCAACATAACCGCAGCAATTTCGGGTGCATAGGCCAGATAATTAAGACGTGCTTCCACCACTTCTATTCCGGCTATTACCAAGCGTTCATTGATTTGTTGTTCAAGGATAGTATTCACATCTTCACCTCCAGAACGCAATGTCAGTTCCGATTCATCAGCTGTTCCGGTATGATCATAAGCATACAAACCAGCCACATAACGCAAAGCTGAATCCGATTGAATTTTGACAAAGTTCTCGTATGCTTTCATTTTCTGACCCACATTATCAATATTTGCTGCTCCTGCCACCGTCGAAGTCATCGATGCATTATCAATATCGAACGAAGCTTTATAGGTATCAGTTACTTTCCACACCACAACCATACCTATCATCACAGGATTTCCGGTTTTATCGTTCACTTTAATGGGTTCGGCATCCAGGTTACGGGCACGCAGAGTCAGTTTCTTTTTTGTATAGAAAGGATTCACCCAGAAAAAGCCGTTATCCTTAACAGTACCTTCGTACTCGCCAAAAAAGATCATAACACGTGCTTCGTTGGGTTCTATCTGCATAAAACCACCCCAAACAATACAATTAAAAATAAAAAGCACTATATCAACTATAATAATAGCTGTAGTTAGTCCAACAGACAGTCCGGCGTTCACTGTCCATACAAACAACAGAACAATGCCGATGAGAAACAGTAAATTTAAAAGCAACATGGGAATACCTCCCAGTTTTGCACCATTAAAAATTTCTTCTTTTGTTTTCATGATTCATTAAATTATTATGATATTAAAATGATATCACAAAGATTCAGAAAAATATTTTGAATTACAAAACTTTAAACCTAATATTTTTCATAAAAACCAAATTTATTTTTTCTGTTTTTAAAATATTACCCGCACAAGTAGACCCACAGCCTAAAATTATCTTTACTTTTGCAGAAAAAAATAAAGATAAAAGTGAAGAAACTAATCATATTCGATCTCGACGGCACATTGCTCGACACTATAGAAGACTTGGCAAACAGTGTTAATTATGCGCTGAAGCAACATAATTATCCTGCTCATCCGGTGGAGGCCTATAATTATTTCGTAGGCAACGGCGTAAATAAGTTACTGGAAAGAGCATTACCCGAAAATCAACGCAATGCCGATACGGTTACAATGCTGAAATTTGATTTCGTAAAACATTACAGCAAGCATGCCGAAGAGTTTACCAAGCCTTATCCGGGAATTTCTGATTTAATGCACCGGTTGACAGCTGAGGGGTTTCAGTTGGCTGTGGCATCTAACAAAATACACACAGCCACCGTAGAGCTTGTGAAAAGATTTTTCCCCGAAGTTCGGTTTTCTGCCGTACTCGGACAGCGCGAAGGCTATCCCGTAAAACCTAATCCGGCCATTTTAAATGAAATCATCGAAAGTACGGGATTATCGAAGCCGGATGTGCTTTTTGTAGGCGATTCAGGAGTAGATGTAGCAACAGCCTACAATGCTAAAGTTGATTTCACAGGCGTACTTTGGGGTTTCCGCCCCCGTAAGGAATTAGAAGAAGTCGGCGCCACCAGTTTTGCCCAAAATGCAGAAGAACTGTACAACATCATTACAGAAAAGAAAGATCGTTGACCCCAATAAAACATAAATTATAAAATAAAAAAAAATACAATGTTTAAAACAAATCAGTATTTCGGTGGGAAAGTTGTTTCTATCGGATTGGAATCGGCAGAAGGAACTGCCACAGTAGGTGTAATGGCAGCCGGCGAATACGAATTCGGCACCGCCACCATAGAGATAATGACAGTAATTTCTGGCACATTGTCCATCCTGCAACCCGGCGAAACAGAATGGAAAACTTACAATAAGTTTGAAAGCTTTGAAGTAGCAAAAGACGTGAAATTCAGAGTAAAATGTACCGAAGATATCCCATATCTTTGTTTGTATAAATAAGAAAAAAGGGCCTTTGTAAAGTATATCTTACAAAAAGCCCTTTGTTCTACAATTATTCAGGGAATATAAACCTGTTGCTTGTGAGTTATATTCAATCCAAAGCGATCGAATGCAGTTATCTCAAGCTTATTTACTCCCTTTGGCAAAGGCGGCAAACTAACAGTCCATATGTGTGGTGAAGCAGTTTTCCTGAGTGGATTCCGAACGCTTCCGGGCGTAGGATAAACCTCAGTTTTGTTTTTGTCGACCAACAGCCTAACATTGGGCGAGATTATTTTGGTTTTTGTCATCAACAATGGTTCGGCATTGTTCAACCGAATTGCAACCATCGTGCTATCGGAACCGCCAAAAACATTCGAAACTATTTGAATTGAATCATTTACAGAGGCTTCATTTGTATCTGTTTGGGCTAAAGATTCGATCCAAACCCCCATCTGTACACCAGCATCCTGGCCAATCCCCTTATAGCGAAAGCTGTAGTTATTCTTAACTACATCTATAATGTAGTAATTTGGCAAACTTCCACAGTGCATGAGTGCCTGAGGCACTCCATATCCGTTTTTTTCTCCTGTCCACCAGTTACCACAAGAGGCTCCTACACCAAGTTCGTGGACAATACTGTTTTTAGTTTTATAAAAATACCGCTCTGTTGTATGCGTATGACCGGAAAGGAGAAGCAAATGCTTTCTGTCATCCAGCATCTCCAGAAGCCGCTTCCCGTTTTTTATATATCGGAGCGGGATATGTTGCGAAATAACGACTAAATAATCATCGGGAACAAACTTCAGATCATTTTTCACAAACTCGAACTGATCTTCACTGAGCATTCCTTCGTAACCTTTTTGCCCTTTTGGAGAGATATTATTCAGTACAATAAAATGCACCTGCCCTCTATTAAAAGCATACACCGAAGAGCCAAATACTTTGTTATAAGCCTGATCAGTCGTTGTAGAGTCGGACACAAAACGATCGTGATTACCATAAACCGTCCACGTAGGGCTGTGAAGATAAGAAAAGAAATATTTCATTACCGGCAACAAAGGAGGGTTATCGTTCACCTGATCGCCAAGGAAAAGATGGAAATCATAATTATTGTTCGAAGCAAGCTCTACACCTATCGACCGGGCAGCATAGTTAAGCTCTGCCTCATCTCCTACCTGAATATCACCCACCGCGGCAAAACTATAGGAAGAACTTTTTGTTTTTTTTAGAAGTCCGAAATTTACACCTCCGCTATCAACATCAGGAGACAAATATTTAAAATTTGAATTAACTACTTTATCGTATCTACCTGAAAAGGAATAATCAGCAGGAAGAATGGGAAAAACCGAATTTCCTATTGCTGTTTTTAAAGCATACATCCCTTTTGAATTCGTAACCACAATCTGTCTTCCATCCGAAACAGGAACATTCTTAATTCCTGACTCTGACTTATCTTTTATTCCATTCTCGTTTTTATCATTATAGATGCAACCCGAAACAAGTATTTCATTGGCTACAGCAATTTGATAATTACCAAATAGTAACACAAAAAAGAATATATATTTTAAACTGTTCTGCATGAGCGAAAAAACAATCAGGAAGATACCATTGCAGATATCTTCCTGAAATAAAAATTTATAAAAAAGTTATTGAGGAGCCGAGAATTTGTAAGTCACAAATTTTTTGCTTTTCAAATAACTTGCATAGCCCTCTCCGTTAGGTGCGAAATCAATACTAAGATCCGATGGTTCATCGCTGGTTTCGAACACCTTTGATTCTACCCATGCCTGCGCTTCATCGTCGAAATAACTTACAACCGGGTATTTACTTTCGTTACGATACATCAAATAAGGAACTCCGAATGGAGACACAGCCAGGTCGAAATTGAACAAGCCACCTGATGTTGCCGAAATTGGTGAACCTACACCACTTACTGTTTTTGTTTTTTTATTGTATTGTACAACCCTTTGTTTTAGTGTTGCTCCATCGCTGCTATTATCAACGATAGCCATATAAATCTGACCTTTCGCATCTATTTCCAGGTCAAAATCTCTAACACTCGAAGCTGTAGCTGCTTCATCTTTCCACTTATCCAGCAGGGTTGTCCATGCACCATTAGCATATTGATACAAAGAGTAAGAGTTTGGTGAAATGGCATTGAAAATACCAACATATAGTGTATCGTTCACAAGTCGGGCTTGTTGAAGGTAGGTAACATCCGAAGAGGCACGACCTGGCATTGCCTGATTTACGGTCCATGCATTTGATGCAAAAGTAGCAATCCCTAATTCACGACGAGCCAGTGGGCCTGCTGTGTTATCAATTGTACTGAACAGCATTAATTTATCATCAGCCGTAAAGCTCAGCGCATTATAAGTTATTTTATTAGTTGTTACTCCTTTGTTTCCACCTACATAAGCCCAAGATGTTCCATTGTACATGCTTACCGAATTGGCCTGAGCCACTGAGGCCAAATAGTCGAGGTAAGATACATAAGGTTTTCCATCCTTGCTGAATGTAAAATCGAAATATGAACCTACCTGACCTTCAGATATTTCACCCATTTTTACCCATACATTATTTTCAAACCTCAACATGGCTGCTTTTTGTTCGGCGCTGGTAGGTCTTGACTGTTTGTACATGAAATAAGGCACACCATTGCTTTTGTTCACTCTCATCACCACTGACATAGCAGAGTCTGTAGTAAGTACAGGTAGTGACGACCAAACATAAGCAGGCGCTTTACCAATTGTTACAGTATATCTCACATTGCTGGTACCTTCTGATACGATATAATCAACCGGTGCTGTAAAATTATTAACTGTCACTTTCGAAACCTGAGTTACTGCACCTACAGTTACAACATCGTTGTCGGAAGTTGTAAAACGTGCAACCAGAGCAGTTTTGTCAATCTCTTCCGGTAAATTAATAGTGATTGCGTTGGTTTTCACTGTGTCAACCACATAGTCCTGAAAAATCACGCCTTTATTGTCTTCGGCATAAAACCCAAAACTTATAAACTTTGATTCATATACCACTTCCGGATCGTCACCCTTACAGGCAACAAACAAGCCAGCAATAGCCAGCAAAATAAAATACATTTTTTTCATACAATCTTTAATTTTGAAATTAATACTAAAATTTTATTTTTGATTTTTTGTTCCCCGTTCTTCCATTTCGGGTTTACTTTCTTGATTCTCTTTAGGGAATAAAACACATTGAATAAGGTTATCGAAACTAAAATTATTTGAGAGTAACACAGCAAGATCATTTACTGTGATTGACTCTACAACAGCATCATAATTAGTTACAAAATCCCAATTGATTTGGTTATTGAATATCGAGTTTCTGATATAAGTACTCCAAAACGAATCTTTTTGTTTATTCAACTCCATCTCCTTGATCATATTCGCTTTTACATCCTTTAGTTCCGACTCAAATCCTTCAGGTTTGGTTTTCATATTCTGGATTATCTCTTTTGACTTTTCAATCAAGGGCTGAACATTCACGGGCAAACAGCTGAATGATATGCTGCTGCGCGACAAGGCAGAAGGACGAATGGTGGCACTGGAATTCACGCCTACACTATACACCATACCCATTTCCTCCCGAAGAGACTTTGTAAGCTTCATTTTCAGCACATTGGCAAGAATTTCACTTTGCAGATTGTATAGATCAAATTCAACCGGCAATTTTGTTTGTTGAAAAACAAGTGAAACTGAAGCCTTGGGCGAATCGCCTGCTTTCCGTTCAAATACAGTTCTGGCTGTATTAACAACGCCTCCTTTATACTGATAAGCAGTCATTTGCTTTCCCGAAGGTAAACCGCCAATGTATTTCAACACATAGGGTCTGATTGCATCAAAAGTAGTATCGGATGTTATAACAAATGTATAATCCGAAGCATTTCCAAAACTTTCGTTGAAAACAGGTAGTATTTTCTCCATTTTCACTTCGTTATGGATCACCGAGTCAGTCAATTCTTTGGTACTATAGTCCTCCTTCTTCAGAATTCGAGCCATATCTTCGAAATATTTTGTTTGTTCTGTTTTATTCTTGGTCAGATAATTATCAATCGACATTTTTTTTGTTTGCTCAAAAACCAGCGTGTCAAGCCGTGGTTCTGTCCACTTGAGGTACAACAACTGGAAAAGCGTTTCTGCATCATTCACATGAGCACCTCCCACCAATCCTGAACGTGTTTTTTCGACTAAAAAGCGAACAGAAGCTGTGTTTCCGGCAAGATAGTGCGACAAAGCATCGCGCGTAAATGCACCAGCACCACTGAGCGAAACCACACTTCCGGCAAAAATACCACTTACATAATCTACTGAATCAAGGGCATACAGCCCCCCTTTTCGGAATGCAGAAAGAGATATTCTCCCTTTCTCGGATACTGATTTTTTAAAAATAACCTTCACTCCATTCGACAGATTATAAACAGATGCGTTAATTTCAGGAATACTATCCTCACTCAGAACTCTTCCACCTACAGGACTGACTGTAAGAAGACTATCAGGTACACTAATTTCCTTTCGATAAGGTTGAACCGGTACGGATGATATTTTCTTAAACTTACTTATTAAAGCATCCTCAGAGAGAATTTCATTTTTTGCTTTTTCGAAAGCCGAGAGTTGAAAATGCATTGATTGAGGTCGGTATGACTTTCGAAACAACCGGATAAGTTGAGCTGAATCTACTTTATCAATATATTTTTTCAGCAGTTCATATTCTGCCTGAGGTGTAATCATAAGATTTCCGCGATAAAAATCGCTGTAAATCTCATCCATTATACTTTGCGAGGCAACAGGCGATGTCGAGGAGGCCCGACGAGCTATCTGACTGAGATAAGTTTTTTTCACCTTATTTATCTCAACGGAAAGAAAACCATAACGGTACATCTGTTCGAAATGTGTCATAAATGAATCAATTCCTTCATTTACTTTTCCGGGTACCAGTTCTGCTGAGGACAGGAACACTGATTTTGTGTTCAAAAAATCGGAAACACTCACATTGCCATTATTGTACGAAGTATTATTAAAAGATTTTGAGCTTAGACGGGCTTTCATCAAACGGTTCAGTAACGTTCTTTCAAGGTAAGCCGGATAATCTCTCGAATTACGCACTGCTTTATTCATAGGCAGAAGCTGTATCATCGACAATTCGATTTTTTTCAATGAAGGGTGAACCATTACTCTGGCTTCATTTTTTGTATAATCAGGAATTCCATAATTTTTCACCTTTACTTTTGGACTATTACTGATACTTCCAAATTTTTGTTGAATCAATTTTTCGATTTCAGACACATTTACATCTCCAACTACAGCTACCGCCATTAATTGCGGATGATACCATTTTTCGTAATAATTGCGCAAGGTGGAATGTTCAAAATTCCGGATAACTGCCGTATCGCCAATCACTATCCTTTTAGAGAAACGCGATCCATTCAACAACTCCATAAGCAAGGCATTACTTATATCTTTCTCCGGACCTGTTTTCGAAAGCCATTCAGAGAGAATCACCCCTCTTTCTGATTCAATTTCAGCGCTATCGAGCAATAATCCATCAGCCCAATCGGCCAGAATAGTAAGTGTTGAATCAACCAACTGAGGATTAGAAGAAGGAAGTTGCAATTTATACACTGTCTCGTTGAAAGATGTGTGCGCATTCAGGTCCTTCCCGAATTTAGCGCCTTTCGATTCTAAAAAGTGAATCAACATATTTCCGGGAAAATTTTTAGTGCCATTAAAGGCCATGTGTTCCAGAAAATGTGCCAAACCCTGTTGATCATCTGTTTCGAATACGGATCCCGACTTGATAAACAAACGGTAAACAGCCTCTCCTTTAGGATATTGATTAGGATAAATATAATAAGTAACACCATTGCTCAATTTACCTTTCTTCAACTGATGATGTTGAGCCAGGGGCGCTGCATCAATACGAAAGGTAACAAGCAACAGGATAAAAAATACTGCTAATCTAATTGTTTTTTGCATTATTGAACTTTAGTTATTAAAAATTCGCTTTGTAATTTGTCAGGGCCAGGTAAACCTACAGTATAACCCCTATTGTTGCTTAATAATTTTATTCTCAACGTATTGTCCTTCTCTGGATCAATTGGATTAGGAAGCCACTGGATACGGATAGGCATATCAAAAATTCCGGGTAAGAAAACCAATGTATTGCCTGTAGTTACTAAATTGTAATCCACTCCGGCTTTTAAACCATTGCCAACAATAATTTCGTAAGTAAGCTCTACACTTTCGTTAAAATTAGCCGAACTAAGATATACCGGATAGGTAGCAATCGTTTTAGCTTTATAATTAACAGTGGTAGACGAAGCCCCATCGAGCATGATATGTATAAATTTCAGATCGTAAGGTTCATTCTCGTCCAGACCGCACGAACCCAGGCTAAAAATCATCAATAAAACCGGAACTATATATTTAATTTGTTTCATTTTTATATTATAGCATTTTATAAATTAATTATTTACCGTAGGATTACCCTGCATATTGGTATTGGCGTTCAATTCAGTTTGCGGAATTGGCAAAACAAACAAATCGTTAGGATATGTTAGTGTTTTAATATTCGAGTTTGTGGTCGCACCTCTTACTAAATCTTGTTTTCTACGAGTGATGTCGAAAAAATTATGCCCTTCAAAACAAAGTTCTTTTACGCGTTCAGCATCAATTATCTGAGCAAGTTCGCTTTTATTATCGTAATTTACAACTACATCGTTTTCTGCTTTCTTCAACGAACGCGCAATGATTACTTTTATATCGTTTGTTGCATTTTGCAATTCATTTTTATTTAAATAAGCCTCTGCACGATTCAGGTACATTTCACTCACACGCAACACAAAAGGATCGTATCGTTCTGTTGTAGTTGTAAAAGGTACCTGGATGTTGTATTTCAGCGTAAGATATTTCGATACAGTTGAATTGTCACGTTTAAACAATCCAAAACGTATGTCGGTGGTATCTTTAAACAAGCTGATCAGCGTATCGGCTGCAAGTACAACCGGAGTAGAAGAGGAATAGAATTGACCCAATTTGGTCGACTTCAGATTTCCATTCAAACGAAAAATTGCTTCTTTTCCCTCTATAAGGTTATTGTACATTGCAAGGTAATCGTTAGCATAAGCCAATTCACTGGTATTGATTACTTCTGTGGAATACTTAATGCTACTATCCCAATCGCCCATATATAAATATACTCTCGACAGTAACGCTTGTGTCGCTTTTTTAGAGATATGATAAGCATCGACCATTGGTGCTGTGCCGAATAACTTTTCCGACTCCAGCAGATCTTTAATGATCTGATTGTACACTTCTTTTACTGTTGATCGCGAAACATTATCGTCAGGTCCGGGAGTTTTGAGCAAGACAGGAACTCCGAGATGAGAAGCATCCGCCGTATAATTATAAGGTTGAGCATAAGTGCGACATAAGTCGAAATGGCAAAGCGCACGCATAAATAAGGCTTGTGCCTTTATTTGGTTCAACTCCTCTGTATAAGCAGGGAATTTTGCTAACAAATCGGGTTGGTAATACAGCAAATTATTTACATTTGCCATAGCCACAAAAACTTTCCTCCAGATATAACTTACAGCACCAACCTCCTGTTCTGGATCGGAAGTGAAATTATATTGATCCACCATCTCGCCTCCTTGCGAAACAGCTTTTAGATCAACCATATTTCCGGCTAATTCGGGATACTTATAAAACTCAGTACTATAGTAATTGTACATTTCGCTATACATCCCGGCAAGCCCCGCACGCATACCGTCCATATCGGAATAAAAATTGGGTGTAGTGACACGGCCGACCGTTTCCACTTCAAGAAAATCACTACAGGCATTCAATGTACAAACCGTCAATAACAGGAGTGACTTTTTTAAATATTTTACTTTTTTCATTTCTAAACTTTTTATTCTGTATTAAAATGACAAATTACATCCTACCGATATTGTTGATTCCATTGGATATCCACTCATCGATTGACGATACGAGTTTCTCGATGATTTATCGTAAGGAGTCCAAACACCAATATTATCAGCAATCATAAAAACATTAAGAGTACTTAATCCTAAAGGCTTAATCAGCTCCTCCTGAAATTTGTACGACAAAGAAATATTCTTTAAACGAATATGTGTGGTTTTATACACATGACGTGTTGAGTTCATTACCGAACCTGTAGATGTATTCCAAATTGGTTTAGGAGAAAGCGCTACATCGCCGGGCTTTTGCCAACGATCCAACTGATTAACAGATTGATTGTCGGCACCTATATTTAAACCATCGGAAGAAACACCACGACCAAATGTACTAAATGCATACCCACCAATAGTGTATGTAAAAAGCGTTTGTAAAGTTACAGAATGTGACTCGAAGCTATTAGTAAAACCACCTGTAAGCAAAGGGGCAGAAGTTTTCCATGCAACCCGGTTGTTGGCACTGTAAGAACGAGTAAGGTTCCCGCGGGCATCGGACCACAAAGGAGAACCATCTCGGGGATCAACACCTGCCCAACGAATCAGATAAAGTGTATTAATGTCATAACCTTCTCTCCAGATATTGTTACCCATCACTTTTTCAATTCCATTGTATAATTCAAGAAGTTTATTCTTGTTGTGTGAAGCATTCAAACTCAAATTCCACTCAAAATACTTACGATCCAGAATTAATGCTTCCACCGCTAACTCAATTCCGGAATTCTGCATTCTACCTGAGTTTCTGTAGCTACGGGTATCACCGGTTGTTCTTGAAACATCAAGATTACTTAGCAAATCAACTGTTTCTTTATTATATCCTTCGATCTCTATTTGAATCTTTTTTTGGAACAATTCAATTCGCACACCCAGATTGGAAATATAAGTGGTTTCCCAGGTCAATTTACTGTTCGGACTACCACTCATCGTTGCGCCCGGCTGATTCATATAATTATTGCTCGAACTATAAGAGTAAATTCCAAGAGCTTCCTGTGTTCCAATGCGTGAATTTCCATTAGATCCGAAAGAGGCTTTTAGTTTCAGTACCTGTATGTTTTCGTTATTAAAAAAATCTTCGTTCTGCATAGTCCATGAGACACCGACAGAGGCATTATTTTTCCACTTAGAATCACTTCCAAAACCCGATACTCCATCACGACGGGCATTTAATGTCAGGTAATATTTACTTTTGTAAGCATAAGTTCCCTGTAAAAAATAAGACAATGAACGGGTTGCACCTCTACTGCTGGATCCACTTCGATCTATGGCATATGATACTTCTTTGACTTTATCATTCACAAAGCCGGAACCGGTTGCACTCGATGAGCGATTTTCTTTGGAGGTGGCTTCCATACCGAATAATCCTCCAATCGTATGCCAACCAAAAGTTTGTCGATAGTTTAATCGCTCAATAAGCGTCCATAGCAAAAAATTTGCATTGTTCCGGGTAGAGTAGCCAATAGGTTCACCTGTGGTGAGCGACATTCCCGACCAGTTACTACGAGCAGAATATTGATCTTCGTAACCACTCTGATAATCAACTCCAAACTGAGATGTCCATTCTATACCTTTCAAGACCTGATAATCCAATACAACATTTGAATTAGTGGCTAAAGTACGTTGAGTATAATCATTTTCTTCTCTCTCGGCAAGGGAATTGAAAAATTTTGACTTCACCCACATTGGGCTACCGTTCTCATCTAATTCAGAAACTGTTTTATTATATAATCTGAAGCTGTTTCCATCCTCATTATATGGAGAATAAATGGGCAATATCCGGTAATAGTCATCACCGGGATTAAATATATCATTCAGGTTGTATGAAGTTGTAGTATAAAATCCAAAGTTCATTTTTTTTGACATGGCAATATCCAAATTGGCACGCACCGAAAAACGCTCCTGTGTATTTCCAAGTATTGTTGAATTTCCTTTGTAGTAGGAACCTGACACAAAGTACCTTGCCGCATCAGTTCCACCTCTCAACGAAAGATTTGTTTGATTGGCAAATCCCTTATCGTAATACACTTTCGACCAATCTGTATCAGTTGTAGAATAGGAATTCAACTCATTGTCCTGAAATGGAAAAGATTTTAAATCGCGGCCTGAATTTACATATGACTCACGAGCCAACATAAGGTACTCTTCTGCATTCAATACTTTAAATTTTGTACTTTGATTAATCATTGACACACCGTTCTGCTGGGAAAGAGTGACAAGCATTTTTCCAGACCTTCCTTTTTTAGTGGTAACAAGAATCACCCCATTGGCTCCGTTAGCACCATAAATAGAAGTAGCTGTCGCATCCTTTAACACCGTTAAACTCTCTATGTCATCCGGATTAATATACGTCAATGGACTCACTGATGTGTTCATACCCGGAATCATGTTAGTGCGATCGCCGGTATATATGGGCGTGCCATCTACAATCCAAAGAGGTTCGTTGGAAGCCGACATGGAGCCTTCACCCCTTATGCGGGTAGTCAGTCGTGAGCGCGTGCTACTGGCAGCATCAGTATTTACATCTATCTTTAAACCGGGAACCATACCTTCAAGAAGATTATCGATTCGGGCAGCTGGTAAGGCTTCTATTCTCTCTGCATTTACCTGATAAGCAGAACTTACCATGTCCGTCCTTTTTTGAACAGTTCCATAAGCGCCCACCACCATCACTTCTTTCATGGCAACTGCCGAAGGTTCCAACTGAATATTGAGTTCACTTTGGCCATCCTTTAAAACTACTTGTCGGGTTTTCATCCCAACAAAAGAAACGGTTAACTTTATTTCTTTGCCTGTTGGTACGTTAAAACTAAACTTGCCATCAATATCTGTTATTGTAGCCACATTTGACCCTTCTCCAACGATATTAGCACCTGGCAAAGGGCTTTTTCTTTCATCGACAACGGTGCCTGTAACGGCACGTTTTTGAGAGCCTACCAGCTTTCCTCCTGCCGTTGTTTGTCCGCTTAAGTTACATACAGACAAAAAAAACAGCAAAAAAGTAAAACTAAATTTGATACATTTTCTAAACATTATTTTTTTTATATTGAGTTCGTATTCAACTATTTTGTTTTAACACACAAATAAGATCTTTGCATAAAAGACCTAAGCTAATTGCTATCCTCTCTGAGAAACAGAGA